>CALFPI010000572.1 GCA_937919035.1 uncultured Gemmatimonadaceae bacterium | reverse complement strand
ATGGCTCGTCGAGGATGACCAGCCCGGGGTCCTTGAGAAAGACGCGGGCAAAGGCGAGCAACTGGGACTCACCGGCCGACAGGCCGCTGGCAGTGATCGGTGTGTCCAGGCCCTGGCTCAGGTCACCGAACCAGTCCATCAGCCCGAGGGCCTCGATGGCATGCATGATCGTCGAATCGTCGACGCCTTCGTCAAAAAGCGCCAGGTTTTCGCGTACTGTGGCGCGGAAGATCTGCACATCCTGCGTCACCATTCCCACTCGCTGGCGCACGCCCTGCAGCCGCAGGTCCCGGATCGGTGTGCCGCCGAGGCAGATGGTACCCTGCTGCACGTCGTAAAAGCGAAACAACAGGCGTGTCAGGGTGCTCTTGCCGCTGCCGGTGCGGCCCAGCAGGCCGAGGGTACGGCCCGCCTCGAGATGGAAACTGACGTCGCGCAGTACGGGGCTGTCCGCCGAGTACTCGAAAGTGACGTTGTTGAAGTCGACACGCAGTGCCCCCGCAGCCGGTTCCGTATCGCCATCAACGATACGCGAGCGTATGCGGTTCAGTTCCTCAATGCGCTTGAGCCCGGCCGTTGCCTTCTGCAGATCATTGATCTGTTCCGTGATCATGAACAGAGGAAAGCGCAGCAGCGTCATGTACTCGAAGACGAGATAGACCGTACCGATGGTGAACAGGCCATCGCGGAACAACCACAGACTCATGCCCATGGTCATGGCGTGACCGAAGGCGAACAGCACCATCGTGATGGAGCGCAGGATGGCACCCATGACTTCTGAGCGCACGACCCTGCCGTAGGCGTCACGATTGACCTTAAAGAAGCGCTCGAGGATGAACGCGACGGCGCCATTGGTGCGTACGTCCTCGATGCCGCCGAGGCGTTCTTCGATGAAACCGTAGAGGCGTGAGAAGCCTTCGCGCTCGGCAGCGTAGATCGGTACCGCGATGCTGCGAGTCAGATTGATAATGAAGAAGGCGATGCAGGAGAACACCGTCATCGCCAGGCCGAGGCGCCAGTCCTCGTGCCAGACGAGTCCGAGCACACCAAGCAACAGCAACAGACCACTGGTGACGCGAGCGGCGAAACCGGAGAGAAAATTGGCCAGTGTCGACGTGTCACCGTCGACGCGCTCCACGAGTTCGCCGGGCGTGTGTTCGCCATGGAAACTCATGTCCAGACGCAGACAATGCTCGGCCAGCTCGCTACGCATCCGATTCGTAGCCCGCCAGCCCACATCCTGGCTGAAGTAGCTGCTGCCGAGGAAGCAGAGTTGCCGGCCGAGAGCGACACAGACGTAGAGTGCTGCCGCCCACATCAGGTCACTGACCTGGCCTCCTTCGCGTGCCGTGTCGATGAAGAAGCGGACGATCTGTGGTGCCGTCAGGCGCACGCCTGTGTAGCCGAAGACGAAGAGCGTCAGCCACGCGACACGTCTTTTGTGCGGTTGCAGGTAGTGTACGAGAAGCGCCAGATAGACCCGGACACTGACGCGGTGATAGACATTCTCCGTGTCCGACGTCGTTGTCGGCGGCGGCAGGGCAACACTCATGGGACCAGCCACCGCCGAAGATGGGTGGCCACTACCGGTTCGATGTCTTGCTCGGCGCCTGCCAGGGCCAGCCGCCGTGCCTGCACCGAGGCCAGCAGGTCTTGCCGCCGTTCAGCAGCCGAAACGTTTTTGATGGGCAACGTACTCCAGGGCGGTTCGAGAAGTGAGAGCCATCATCCTGTGGTGTCGCTCACCCACTCCAGTTGCCCGGCGTGGACGAAGACTTTAAGCCCCTTTGTAAGCTTGCTCCACACGGTCTTCTGTAGCTCGGCGTCCGGAAAATCCGTGCGGATAACGCGGCGAGCGTCGGTCTCGGTCAGCTTCGAAGGCTCGGCGATGCCGGGGCGATGTAGGAGAAAGGGCATAGGGTCCTCGATTCTTGATCGAATTTCTGCACACCTAACAGGGGGAGGAATGTAATGCCTTACCGCCGGTTCTGCTGCTGAGCCGGTTGTGAAGATCGGCCCTGGAGGCCCATACTACCCGAATCGGCCCTGGATTCTACCTGGAGGAGTGATGTGTGCCGGTTCGCCTCGCCCTGATCGTGGGATGCATCATTTTCGGCGCTGCCCCTGTAGCGGCCCGCAGTATCAGCCTGCAAGGGCGTGTTGTCAGCGCCAGCACCGGTGCGCCGTTGTCCCTGGCGTCGGTGCAGGTTGTCGACCTGTTCACCGGCACCATTGCCAATGACGATGGCTACTTCGTGCTCGAGGTCCCGCGCCTGCCCGCCACCTTGCGTGTCAGCTACATCGGCTACGCGACACAGCAGCTCGTTCTTGCTGACTCGGTCGCCGCCCGGTCCATCGACTTCCGCCTCCAGGTGACACCCCATCGGCTTCCCGAGATGATCGTACACCCGGACGATGCGCGACACATCATGGCTGAAGTGATCCGTCATAAGGCCCAATGGCGTCCCCGCATTCAGAGTTGGCGCAGCGAAGCCTACACGCGCATGACGTTGCTCCGCGAAGGGGAGATCTTCGGTGTCCTCGAGTCGGTGTCCGAGGTCAGCTGGCAACGGCAGGGCGGCTACCGCGAGGTCATCGTGTCACAACGTATGACGGACAATTTCGATGATCCGGATGAGGGCTTCGGCCAACTGTCGGCAGTGGAGGGGTTCGTCAATCTCTATGATGATGAGATCGAGTTCCTCGAGCACCGGATGGTGGGGCCCACCTCTCCCGAGGCGCTGGAGATCTACGACTTCGAACTGCTGGGGCGACGCCTGGTGGACGACCGAACCGTGTTCGACATCGGCGTGCGTCCGAAGCACAGACCCGAGGCAGCTTTTGTCGGTCAGGTTGCCGTCGTCGACGGCGACTTCGCTCTCATCGAGGCGAAGTTGCGGCCGAATCGCGCCATTATCGAGTCAGCCCTGCCGATTCCGCTGTTCGAAGACTTCGACTGGAGTTATGGCCAGCAGTGGCGGGCGTACGATGGGGTCTGGCTGCCCGTGGATTATCGCTTTGACGGGATGATCCGCATCGGCACATTCGGTCTGCATTTTCCTGCAATCGGCATACAGGGCGTCACCCGTATGTCGAAGTACGAGGTCAATGTGGATCTGCCGGATTCACTCTACACCGATGAGCAGACCGTTCGCGTCGACAGTGTGCAGGTACAGGCGGACACGGCTTTCACACGGGGTGCTGCGGGGGTGCCGCTGACCATGAAAGAGCAGGTCGCCTACGCCACGATCGACAGCACGCGATATCTCGACAAGGAGTTGCGCCCAACGGGCATGTGGTCGCGGTTCGTTGTGCCGAGTGTGGAACAGATGGACAAGGAGCGTGAGGAGCGCCGGCAGGAACGTCGCGAGCGTCGGGAACAGGCTGCGCAGGACTCCGCCAGTGGCGGCGGGGCCGGAAGCAGCAGAAACTGGATGCCCGAGTACTCCGGTGCCCTGCGGGCCAATCGAGTCGAAGAGGGATACGGGGGCGGACAACTGCAGTACCGATGGGGCCGTCAGGCACGCCTCTTCGGTGGTGCCGGTTACAGCACGGGCGTGCAGAGGTTTTCTGCGCAGGTGGGTATCGCCGGCGGGCGAGCCATGCACGGCAAGCTCAATCTGGGTCTGCGGATGGATTATGAGCGCGGTGTCGCCCGCAGCTACGAGTCCGACATGTACCATCATGCCTTCAACAGCGCCCAGGCGATCATCGGCCTCGACGACTACTTCAACTATGGCTGGCGGGAGATGGGTGAAGCGACCCTGTCGCTGACGGGCTGGCGTGACGACGCCTTGCTGTGGCTGGCGGGGCGTGTGGAGCGCCAGGCGTCGTTGCCGGCAACGGCGGATCTCGATCCGCTGCAACTGGCCGACCTGCGGACGAACCCCCCTGTGTTCGCCGGCGACGTGCATGCCGTCCGTTTCGGTGCCCGCTTTGGCAAGAACTACACGCCCATGGGTGTGACAGCC
Source organism: uncultured Gemmatimonadaceae bacterium (assembly GCA_937919035.1). Taxonomy (GTDB): domain Bacteria; phylum Latescibacterota; class UBA2968; order UBA8231; family UBA8231; genus UBA8231. The sequence goes on along the minus strand of CALFPI010000572.1, from coordinate 13,123 downwards.
AACCGCCGCCTGGCGCTGGACGGGGAAGTGGCCGGTGGTTGGCTCGGCAGCGAAGCGACGTTCAGCACGTGGCGGCTGACCTGGGACTGGCAGCAGGACACGTTCTGGACACGCCGCTGGTTGCCCAACACCCTCGATCTGCGTCTGCTGGCGGGTACTTCCTCCGGCGCTGTGCCACCACAGCGACACGCGGCACTGGACGTCGCCATGGGTCCCTTGACCCCCTTTGGTGCCTTTCGCAGCGTTCATGGCCACCCCTACACGGGACCCCGCTACGCCGCGCTCTTCTGGGAGCACAACTTCCGCACCGTGCCCTTTGAGTATCTGGGGGCATGGGGGCTCGTGCGACGTGGGTTCGGACTCATCGCGCACGGTGGACTGGGGCGAACCTGGCAGGATGGCTCGACGGCAGGAGCGCGCAGTACCCAGGGCTGGCACCACGAGATCGGTCTGTCCCTCACGGTGTACGGCATGTTACGCGTCGATGTGACGCGGCGGCTGGATCGTGCCGGGTGGGGGATCGGTGGCAGTCTGGCGCGCTTCGATTTCGACTAGAGGCCCAGTATTCGTAGCCTTGGGTGTCAAACCCGCAAACCCGACATACCCACCTGAAAAGGGATCAACATGAGCAACTCTGACTTCGCCCTGGACGCAGCAGCGCGGGCCCAGTTCGTCCGTGATGGACACATCGTGGTCCAAACCGGACTGCCCCGGGAGTTTCACGACTCGACCTACAGCCGGATCGAGACGGTCTTTGAGCGCGACGGCAACGAGGGCAACAACATTCTGCCGCGCCTACCCGAACTGCAGCAGGTCTACAACGATCCTGCCGTTGCCGGTGCACTGCAGAGCCTGCTCGGCCCCGGCTATATCATGAATCCCCATCGGCACTGTCACCTGAATCCACCGGGTACCAAAGGGCAGACGTGGCACAAAGACTGTTACGTCTACGACCACAATCTGCGTCATCCGCGCTTCCACTGGGTGCTGGCTTTCTATTATCCGCAGGACACCACCGCGGACATGGGGCCCACGGGTGTCATGCCCGGCCAGCACTGGTACCGGACGATCTCTGACGCAGATCCGGCGCAGGCGACGGAGCGGGAGCAGGCCCTCGTCGGGGCGGCGGGCACCGTGTCGATCGTGCATTTCGACGCCTGGCACCGAGCCACGCCGAATCAGAGTGAGCGCAAGCGTTACATGCTCAAGTTCCAGTTCGCCCGCAGGCTACAACCAGTGGCCAACGGCGCTGCAGGGACCGTGTCTTGGGAGCAGAACGGCGCCCTCTGCGACGACGTCTTTCGCTGGCTGGCGGGGGATTCGACGGCCGCAGCCGGCACAGGCAACGCTATCGGTGCTGCCGTCGATGCCCTGCGCGCCGGGGCGCCGCAGGAACGGGCCCGGGCGGCGGACACCATCGCCTGTTCCGGTGCCGCCGGTGATGCCGTTGCCCAACTGACGGCGGCTCTCACCGATGCAAGCGAGGCGGTGCGGCTGAATGCCGCCTACGCGCTGGCCGCTGCAGGTGCCGCCGGTCTGTCGGTGCTGGCCCACGACCTGCGGCGCGAGGCGCGGGCCTCCGAGCCGCTGGCGACGGCCAAAACAGCAGACAACGCCCATGGCACCAACCCGACAGCCCCGCTGGCATCCCATGCGCTGGCGACCACTGTGGGTGGCGCGGCGGTGGCGGCGGACCTGCTGGATGATGATCACTGGCTGGTTCGGGCGGTGGCGGCCGATGCCCTGGGCAACATGGGAGCTGTGGCGGGAGGCCTGGCGGATCGGCTCATACAAAGCACCAGCGACGAACACTGGTGGGTGCGGCGCAATGCCGTCGAGGCCCTGAGCCGCGTCGCCGATCTGAGCCAAGCAGCCCTGGAACGGGTCACGGCATGTATCGACGATGAGGACTACCGGGTGCGTCGCAATGCGGCCATCGCCCTGCACGGTGTGCAACGGGTCACCGATGCTACGGTGCCTGCCCTGGGACGCATGCTGCACGATGACAATCGCTACAATCGCTTCTATGCTGCCGAGGCGCTGCGCAATGTGACCGATCTGGCGCCGGAGGCCGGACCGGTTTTGCTCGATTACCTGTTCACCTCGAGATGGTGTCCGCTGACGGACTCAACGGATCGTTTCTAGGCGATTGCGCCTACGGAGGCAACACGGCTTTCCACAGGAAGCGTCGATTGCGCAGCTCGAGGCCCGCCGGTGCGGCATGGCGTTGGAAGACTTCTGTCAGTGCCGCCTCTGTCTGTGGCCACGAAGGCACTTCTTCGGGGGTGTTGCCGAAACTGAGCAAGCGATAGAGGTCGCGCGGCGTGTGCAGCCATTCGGGCACGTCGTAGGTCCAGCAACTGTGCAGGCTGAGGCCGACCTTCGACAGGCGGCTCTCGATGCGGGACCGCATGCCGGCATCCGGCTCAGCGTCGGAGGGGGATCGCCGCAGGCCCTCCGGCAGCTCACCATTCCACACATCCTCTACCAGGGACCCGAGGGGATTGAGCTGAATCAGCACGGCCCCCGGGCGGCAGAAGCGGGGTACGTCCTCGATCCAGTTCGTCGGACCGCGGCGTGAGATGACGACATCGATGGAACCCGTCAGAGCCGGCACGGTGACCTTGCCGCCATTGCGGTCGGCGCTGGAGGTGCGCGACAAGAAAGTGACGTTCTCCAGGTTGCGCTCTGCCGCAGCCTTCTTCGCCAGCGCGATGTAGCGGTCCACCTGATCGTAGGCGCGCAGCGATCGGCACAACGGCGCAAAGGCGATGGCATCGACGCCGTGGCCACAACCGGTCTCCAGCACATCCACCTCGGGCGACAGGTGCTGTTGCACGAGTCCTGTGTAGGCCGATTCGCCATCCCCGTCGGCGACGGTCGATGCCCACGGGTAGTAGTAACCATCCTGCAGCGTCGCCAGACGTTCATACCAGGCCAAGGTGTGGCCGCGCACCTGCGTTGCCTCATTGCGCATTCTCAGCCCCCCGCCAGGGACCCCAGCCCACGTCGCAGCGGCGCTTTGAACTTTGCCGGCAGCACGCTCTCGATGCGGATCTGCTCGCAGCCATTGAAGCGGGCGAAGCGCCCGATCGATTCGGCCAGCGGCGACAGCAGGGCATCGACATCATCCACACCTGGTTCCAGTTCGAAGCGACGCACAACAAAGACGCCCTCCTTGCGCTCGGCCTTGGCGTCGAGACGACCGACGAAACGATCACCAAAAAGCACGGGCAGGCAGAAGTAGCCATAGCGCCGCTTTGGCTCCGGCACGTAACACTCGATCGTGTAGTCAAAGTCGAAGAGCCGCCGCACCCAGCGCCGCCGAATGACGAGGTTGTCGAAGGGGGAGAGCAGATGCACGCGACGGCCGGCCCGACCGCGCGCCGTTGCCTGCACGTCGGCGGGGCGTGCGTATAGTGTGTCGCCGCTTGCGCCGGAAACCTCGACGGCCTCGATCTGGCCCGCCGCCAACAGCTGGTCGACGGCGGTGCGCAGTTCCGGGCGCTGGCGGAACCAGATGCGCATCTGGCCCTCGTCGGCGATACCCAGGTTGTCCAGCGTGCGGTGTACCGCCCAGCGGGCGCACTCGGCTGTGTCCGGTTCGGTCGTGTCGAGGCCCGCGGGCAATACGCGTTCGGTCAGATCGTAGACCCGCTGAAAGCCACGTCTCTCGGCAATCATCAATTCGCCGGCGTCGTACAACGCCTCCAGCGCCACCTTCGCCGGTTTCCAGTCCCACCACGGGCCACGGCGCGCCTCGATGTCCTTGAAATCCGCTGCCAAGAGGGGCCCTTCGTCGCGGATCCGCTGGCGCACATGGGCGACGATTTCCCCATTCTGCGCCAGCCATTGCTTGCGGTGCCCACCCGCCGCGTGCCAACGCCGATGCCGCCCGTAATAGCGAAAATCAGCCATGGGCACATAGGAAGCGGCATGCGTCCAGCATTCAAAGACGCGCCGTTCCCGCATGAGCTGCTGCAGGAAAGCGGGCCGATAGGTGGGTTGACGGGTCCAGAAGATGTGTTCGTGGGCCCGCTCGATGACGGCGATGGTGTCGATCTGCACGTACCCAAGACGCTCGATCGTGGCGGCAGCGCCCTCGACGCCCCGTCCCGGGCGGTGGGCTGCATCGAGGCCCTGGGCCCGCAGGGCAAGGCGACGGGCGTGGGTGATGGAAAGGGTCGGTGGCATAGATGGGGACCAAATGCGGCGAGAACGGCAACCTCGTCAAGTGCGCCCCCCGCAAAATCGGCGAGACAGGCGTGTCTCCATGGGGCACTTCCTGAACTGCGGGTGAGACACGGCGGCCCCAGTCGTCGATGCTCTGTTGCCTGCAACTGCGTCGTGGCAGCAGGTACCCGCTTTGCTGGAGATTGGCAGGCCGCGCCCCTTCATCGGAAGCCCATGGAACATACCTGTCGCCGAATCCTGATCTTGCTGCTTGGGGTGGTACCGGCTGCATCGCAGCCGCCCGCGGCGCATTTCACCAACGTCACCGAGGCCTCCGGCATCCGCTTTCGCCACAGCTTCGGTGACGATAATATGAGTTCGATTCTCGAAGCGACCGGCTCGGGCTGCGTGTTTTTCGATGCCGACGGTGACGGGCGCCCCGATCTGTACGCCGTCAGCGGCGGCTGGCTCGATGGGATCAGCGAGCCCGAAGCCGAGGCGCGCCACCATACTGCCAGCAATCGTCTGTTCCACAATCGCGGCGATGGCACCTTCCAGGATGTTACGCAGGTCTCCGGCGCCGGCGACGCCGGTTATGGCATGGGGGCCGTCGCCGCCGATTACGACAACGACGGCAGTACGGATCTGTATGTGACGAACTACGGTGCCAATCGACTGTTGCGGAATTCCGGCAAAGGTGACTTCAGGGATGTCACCGACGCATCCGGCACCGGCGAGGCAGCGTGGAGTGCCGGTGCCACCTGGCTCGATTGCGACCTCGACGGCGATCTCGATCTCTTTGTCGGCAACTACCTCGATTTTGATCCGGCCTATCGCCTCTACTACGCAGCGGATGCCTTCCCCGGGCCACTGGCCTACCCGGGCCTGACGGACGTGCTCTATCGCAACAACGGCGACGGCACCTTCACCGACATCGCCGCCGCTGTCGGGGTGGCTCGCGAAGGCCGCGCCATGGGTGTTGCCACCGCGGACATCGATGCCAATGGCTGGCCGGATCTGTTCGTTGCCAACGACGCCATGGGGAACTTTCTGTACCGCAACACGCGTGGCGCATTCGAGGAAGTCGCGCTGGTTTCCGGGGTCGCGTTCTCCACCAATGGTGACGCCAGCTCCTCCATGGGTGCGGACTTTGCCGATATCGACGCCGATGGCGATGCCGATCTGTTTGTCCCGGATATGGCCTACAACAACCTGTATGTGAACGACGGCAAGGGCTGGTTCGAGGATCGTACAGCGGCTGCCGGTGTCGCCGAAGTGAGCGGCCAATACGTCAGCTGGCACGGAGAGTTCCTTGATGTCGACAACGACGGCGACCGGGATCTCTTCGTCAGCAACGGCAGCGCGCACTACGTCGACCACACCCAGGAAGCGCTGTTGTTGCTGCTGGAGCCGCGGGGCACATCCTGGCGCTTCGGTGACGTCAGCGGCGAGGCGGGGCCGTACTTCCGCCGTCGCGTTGTCGCCCGCGGTGCCGCCACCGCAGACTACGACGACGATGGTGATCTCGATCTGTTCGTCCTGCATCTCGATCAACCGTCCGTCCTGCTGCGCAACGATACGACGGGCCAGCACTGGTTGCGCCTGTTGTTGCGCGGGACGCAGGCCAACCGTGACGCCATCGGCGCCCGAGTGCGGGTGTGGGCGGGAGATCTCGTACAGATCGCAGAGCGCACCAGTGGCAAAGGCTATCTGAGCCAGAGTGATGCACGACTGCACTTTGGTCTGGGCACCCGGGCCCGGGTCGACTCCGTGGCAGTGGACTGGCCCGGCGGCGGCCGGACGGTGCTCGTTGATGTCCCTGCCGATCAGACCCTGCGGGTCACACAGGACGGGGACCGGTGAGACTCGGTCGTACGAGTGCCGCCCTCGGTCTGCTGCTGATGACCCTCGGACGGCTGCCGGCGGCGGCAGAGCTGGAAATGTCGCTGTTGTACGTGCAGGCGCCCCTGACGACTTCCTCCGGGGAACAGATCGTCCTGCGGCTGCCCGGCGGCGAGCGGCGGGTGCTGACGCCGGACTTCGCCGCTGCCGCCGATCCATGCGTTTCCTTCGATGGGCAACAGGTGCTGTTCGCCGGCCGCCGCCGCACGACCGACGGCTGGGAGATCTGGCGTATGCAGGCGGACGGCAGCAACAAGCGCCAGGTCACCGTCGACATGGCGGATGCACGCGGGCCCGTCTGGCTGGCACCGGCGGCGGTGAATGCGCCGAATTTCGACGACCGGATCGAGTGGATCACCTTTACCAGCACTGCAAAGGGCGTCTGGGATGAGCGTCAGCGCGCGCCGCTGGCCAATCTCTACGCCATGAGCCTGGCACCCGTGGGTGAGCGGCCCTTCGTGCTGTGGCAGACCACGTATGGTCTGGGGGGCGACCGCACACCGACGGTACTGGCCGATGGCCGGGTTCTGTTCGCCTCGTGGCAGCGCCAGGGCTACGGACTGATGACGATCAGCTGGGCCGGGGAAAACCTGAACCCCTTCTACGGCAGTCATGATGGCCTTCTGTCGCAGTTGTCTCCGGTGGAACTGCCGGCGCCGTCGCGGGACATCATCTTTGTCGAAGCGACGGGTGATGCCGAAACCGAAGGGGGCCGCCTGGCAGCCGTTTCGATGCGTCGCCCCTTACACAGTTGGCGGCTGCTGGCCGATGATGGCGCCTATCGCACGCCGGCAGCCCTGCCCGAGGGTGGTCTCGTGGTGGCCTGGCGTGGCAGCGATACCAGCTCCTTCGGACTCTACGAATTCGATCTGCGCGCCGGTCGCGGCACTGTTGTTGTGGATGATCCGGCGTGGCATGAGTTCCAGCCGGTGCCGCTGGTACCCAGGAGCACACCGCGGGGGCGTATTCCAACGGTCGATTTCGCTTCCGTCCTCGACGTGGAGGGCTTCAAGCAGGCCGGTCAACTGCAGTGTCTGAACGTCTACGAGAGTGACCGCGCTGAACGGAGCGGTATCCTCGCGGGCAGCATCCGACGTGTCCGACTGGTTGAGGGGGTGCCCTTGCCCATCCTCAACCCGGCGGACAGCGTCGCCTTGCCGGAGTCGACGGCAGACCTGCTCTGGCCGCCAGCGCACGTGCAGACGCGGTCGCTGGGCGAAGCGCCGGTGGAGGCAGATGGATCGTTCTACGTGAATGTTGCCGGTGATCGCCCCTTCTACCTGGAAACACTGGACGAAAACGGCGGTGTCCTCGGCGCCATGCGCTCGTGGATGTGGGTGCGGGCCGGCGATCAACGTGGCTGTGTGGGTTGTCACGAGAACAAGGAACTGACGCCGGAGAATCGTGTCACCGAGGCCCTGCGTCGGGCCCGACCGATGTCGCTGGTGGGCGATGTCTTGCCCGCCGAAGAGGCGCCGTGACACTCAGCCAGCGTCTCATGGGCCTGATCCTGGCGCTGACCATGACGGGTGTCGGACTTGGGTGTGGATCCCAGCCCGAACCCCAGGTTACAGCCTCCGGAGAATCCGGATCGTATCGCGATCTCAGTCGACGCAACCTGCACGCGACGGCGGTGGACGATCTCTATCTGTCACCCCTGCAACTGCTTTCGTCGCGTGACGGTCACACGCTCTACGTCGCCTGTGAGGGTACCGACGAGATCCTGCTCGTAGGTCTCCCGGGCCACCGCGTGACGGGGCGTATCAAGGTTGGCCGCCAACCCTTCGGGATGCTGTTGAGTGACGATGGTGATGAACTCTACGTCAGCCATCGCTGGGACGACGACGTCGGCATCATCGACCTGCGCAGCCGCGAAATGGTCGCCCGCATTCCGGTGGGTGAGGACCCGCACGGCCTGGCTCAGGGCTCGGCAGAGAATGAGATCTATGTCGTCAATCTGGGCACCGACGATGTCTCCATCGTTGACACGGACAGCCGGCGCGAGGTCCGGCGCCTGGGAGCGGGGAACGCGCCCTTTGGTATCGCAGCGGTGGCAGACGGGCGGATGTTCCTCTCCAGCCAGTACTCGAATCCGGCTGCCTTCCGTTCGCCCCCAGCGCTCGAATTGACCGTCATCGACGGCGAGGCGGGCATCGTGCGCGAGCGTCGGCCGCTGCCCGGCACCGTCATTGGGCAGGGGATCGCAGCCGATCCGCGGGGGCGCTTCGTCGTTACCGCCCTGGAACTGCCGAAGAATCTGCTGCCGCAGACCCAGGTCTACCAGGGGTGGATGGTGACTTTTGCCCTCGCCTTCAGCGAGGTGCTCGCCGGTGGGCGCACGGCGCTGTTGCTCATCGATGAACCTCAGCAGTACTTCGCCGACCCCTACGACGTGGCCTTTGCCGCCGATGGTGGGCGCCTCTTCGTCACGTCCAGTGGCGTCGATGTCGTCACCGTGATCGATGTCGATGCTGCTGCCAACGTCCTGCAGATGCGCGCCGGTCGTATCGGCCTGAACGACGAAAGCATCCGCCGGCTGGCGCGCGATCTCGGTGCCAGTTCGGCGTACGTCGAGGCTCGGATCCCGACACCAGCCAACCCCAAGGGCCTGGCCCTGGCTGCGGATGGCAGCAGGCTCTACGTCGCCTGCCGCCTGGCGGATCAGATCCTGGTGATCGACACAGAAGCTCTGACCGTCATCGACAGCATCGATCTCGGGGGACCGGAGCAGGTGACCCGCCTGCGCCAGGGGGCGCGCCTGTTCCACTTTGCCAGTATCAGTTTTCAGCAGCAGATGAGCTGCAATACCTGCCACCCCGAAAACAACGTCGACGGTCTGGTCTACGATATCGCCGTCGACGGCGGCATGGGGCGCAACCTGGTCGACAATTTGAGCCTGCGTGGCCTCGCCGAGACGGCGCCCTTCAAGTGGACGGGAAAGAACCCGAATCTGCAGCGTCAGGAGGGTCCCCGCGCCGCGCAACTGTTCTTCCGCACCCATGGTTTCAACGCCGACCAGAACGAGGCCATCGTCGCCTACATTGAGTCGATTCCCCAGAGGCCCAATCGGCACCGTCGGGCGGCGGGTCTGACACCGGAACAGCGCCGCGGCAAACAGCAGTTTGAGCGACAGCGCGACAACCTGGGGCGCTACATCCCTGTCGGCAACCGTTGTGTCACCTGTCACCCGCAGCCCTTCGGCACAGACCGTCGACGCCATGACATCGGTTCGCGGGCCGCACATGACCGGAACGGTGTATTCGACACGCCACATCTGCTCAACGTCTACGAACGGCCGCCCTTTCTGCACGACGGCCGTTGCTGGAGTCTGGAAGAGATCTGGACACAGCACAATCCCGCTGACACTCACGGGGCGACGAACGATATGAACAAGGGCCAGTTGAACGCCCTCATCGAGTACATCAAGACCTTCTGATGGGCCTGCCGACGACACAGAAATGGGTGGCGATGGCCTACGTCGTGGCAGTGGCTACTGCCCTCCTGGTGGCTCAGGTCGCTGCTCAGGTCACTGCTCAGGCCGCGCCGGCTGCCGGCCAACAGCTGTACGCATCCGACAGGACCGTGCTCGATGCCGACGCCGACTCCCTGCGCATGCCGTCGGCGTCGTACGTCGGCGCCGACGTCTGTCGTTCCTGTCACGTCGATGCGTGGAATGTCTGGCTTGGTACCGGACACGCGCGCTCCTGGGTCTTTCTGCGCACCGCCGCTGCCGACTCCATTGCCGCACGAATCGCCGGAGGCCCCGTGCGCGAGCCGGCGCAGAGTCGGCGCTGTCTGACCTGCCACGGCACGGCGGCGGACGTGGCCCCCGTCTTCCGAACAACAGGTCTGGCCCTGCAGGACGGAGTTCAGTGTGAAGCCTGTCACGGCCCCGGCTCGATGCACGTCCAGCACGGCCTCATCCTTGGTGGCGACAAGCTCGAGGCGAGCCGCATGAAAATACCGGATGAGCAAGGGTGTCGCGTATGTCACAAGGCGGATCGTCCGTCCCATGAGTGGATGGGGCGTCCCGCCTTCGATTTTGCCCGCGCGCAGGCAAGGATCGCTCATCCCACGTCGCGGCAGGCACGACTCAACCTGTTGCGGGAGCAACCCGGAGGCTTTCTGAGCATCACCCTGCGGACGCTGCTCGGACACCTGTTCGGCAGCTGAGGAGTGGACCGATGAAGACAATCCGAAGTGGCCAGATCGCGGCGGCCCTTGCTGTGTTTCTGGGGCTGGTCGCCGGCTCGCCTGCATGGGCTGAGGGCCTGCCGATCTACGATGACTGGATCTCCTATCACGTGGCCGATGGTCTGCCTTCGGACAAGATCTTCTGCGTCGCCGTGGATGGCCCGCGCATCTGGGCCGGTACGGATCAGGGTCTGGCTGTGCTCGAGTCCGGTAGCTGGCGCACATACACCACCAGCGATGGACTGGCGTACGATGCGGTGCTGAGTGTCGCCATCGACAGCGCCAGTGGTGACGTCTGGGCAGGAACCATGGGGGGCCTGACACGGATCTCCGCCGGTCGCCTGACGACATACACCCAGTTCAACAGCGGCCTGCCGAATGACGTCGTCTTTGGTGTTGCCGTGGAGAACCAGAACGTCTGGGTGGCGACGACGGCCGGCGAAGGGCGATACCTGGTTCGGGAGAATCGCTGGCAGGTATACACACCGGAGAATGCGCCGCAACATGAGCCCTGGGGATACGGTGTGGACTATGCCGATGGCAAAGTATGGGCGGCGCTCTGGGGGGGCGGAGCCCTCGAGTTCGATGTCGCTACGGAGACGTGGCAGGCCTATATGGATCCCGACGGCGAGATGGAAATCGACCTGTTCCGCGACGACGGCATCATCCATGTCATCACCACTGCCGTCAGTTACCGCGCCGGCATCCTCTGGGCCAGTACCTACTTCGGCCTGTCGAGCTATGATGGCCGCCGCTGGCGCGGCTATATGGACCATGACAGTGGCCTGGCGAGCAACTTCATCAACTCCGTCAAGGCCCGTGGCCGTGTTGCCTGGGTGTGTACGGACAAGGGCTTGAGTGTCGTCGACTACGCCAGCAACCTCTGGGTTACCTATGCGCCGGTGGCAGAGCCGACAGACTACAAGGGGCCCTGGGCGGCGCGACTGACGAAGGAGGCCGAAGTGCTGCGGACCGTACCCCTGACACAGGGGCTGGCGAACAACTTCATCCTCGGCGTCGATTTTGACGGAGAGGACGTCTGGGTAGCGACGGCCGCCGGCCTGAGTCGCGGCCGGACGACGGGTGCCTCTGGCGCCGTGGAGTCGGGGCGATGAGAGACCGATTCCGCAATCGAAATATTGCCTGGCTGATGGTACTGATCGTGCTGGCCCTGGCGGCGAATCTGCCGGCAGCCGAGAGCAAAGCGGCAGGCGACAGTCTCGGCTATGGCAATACCCCCGCCGCCCTGCGACCCTACGCGCGTTTCGCTTCGCCGTACAAACAGTTCTTCGTCAATGCTCTCGAGTTCACCGGACCGGGGCGGGACAAGCCAGAGCCCGAAGTAACAAGCGTGCGCATCGGCGTGCTGGCGCCACTGGAACGGGGCCACGAGGCCTACCTCGGCCAGCCCATGCTTGACGCCATCCGCCTGGCCGTGGACGAGGCCAACGCAGCCGGTGGCTATCGCGGACTGCCCTTCGAACTGGTCGTGCGCAACGACACCGGTCTATGGGGCGCCTCGGCGAACGAGATCGTCACGTTCTCCTACACCGACAGCGTCTGGGCCGTCCTGGGCACAGTGGACGGCGCCAACACCCACATCGCCATCCGTGTGGCGTTGAAGACGGAACTGCCGGTGATCAATGTGGCGGATACGGATCCAACACTGGTGGAGACGAAGATCCCCTGGGTATTCCGCATCATCGCTGACGACCGGCAGATGGCCTACGCCCTGGCGCGGCATGTCTATGGCGAACGTGATTTCCAGCGCGTCGCCATCCTGCGGGCCGACAATCGTTACGGTCGCTTCGGCGTCAGCGAGTTCCGCACGGCTTCGGTGCGCCTGGCACGGCCGGCGCCGATTGAGGTCAACTACGAGATCGCCTGGGCTCAGGTGGATCCGGGCTTCACCGTACAGGTGGCGCGTCTGCAGCGCGTGGCACCGGACGCCATCGTCCTGTGGGCCGATGCTGAGGCGGCGGCACACCTGCTTGTGGCCCTGCGCACCGCTGGCATCGAGGCGCCCGTATTCGCCTGTGATCGGCTCCTGCATCCACAATTCCTCGAGCAGGCGGGGCCCGCAGCGGAGGGCGTTGTCATTGCCAGTCCATGGAACCCCGCCGCCGACAATCCTCACTACCAGCTCTTCAGAGAGGCCTACCTGGCACGGATCGGTACGGAGCCCACGACCTACGCCAGCCACGCCTATGACGGCGCCCGCATGCTGATCGATGCCATTCGTGCGGCCGGACTCAACCGCTACCGGATCCGGGATGCCCTGGCCGCCGTCAAGCGGTATGACGGCGTCACGGGGACGATCATGATGGATCTCGTGCAGAGCGACAGAGGTCCGGTGAGTCTGGCCACGGTGCGGCAGGGCAGCTTCGTCTTTGGCGACCCCGCCATAGCAGGCGGTTTTTGACGGGCCGGATTCTGCTGGTAGTGCTGTCGCTGGCAGTGGCCGCCACGGCACAGGCCCCGTACTCATCCTTCCGCAACGAGGGCGCCGACTTCCTCGGACCGGCGACTGTGTCTGTGGGCCTGGACACGGTGCGCATCGGTGTTGTGCTGCCGGGAACGGGTGTGGCAGCGCAGGCCCTGCGGACCGGTGTTGAACTGGCCATCACGGATGCCAACCTGCGCCAGACAGGCCCGACGCTGGTCGCCATCCTGCGCGGCGATGATGGCCCGTGGTCCTCTGCGGCCGCCGCAGCGGTGCATCTGGTACGGGAGGCAGGTGCCATGGCTCTGCTTGCCGGGCCCGATGGTGGCAGGGCACACGCCTGCGAACTGGTGGCGGCAAAGCTCTGGGTGCCGGTGCTGGCCCCCGTCGCTGCGGACCATACCATCGACT
>CALFPI010000571.1 GCA_937919035.1 uncultured Gemmatimonadaceae bacterium | reverse complement strand
ATGCCCTGACGGGCGCCGCCCGCCGGCAGGCGCAGCGCGGCATCCAGATGATCTTTCAGGATCCCTACGATGCTCTGCCGCCGCGCATGACGGTGGGCCGCATCGTCGAGGAGCCGTTGCGCATCCACCATCTGGCAGCGAATCGGGACGAGCGCCGGGCGCGAGTGGAGCGGGCCCTGGAACAGGTCGGACTGACACCGGCGTCGGGGTTCGTCGAGCGCCGACCCGGTGAACTGTCGGGTGGGCAGCGACAGCGGGTCGCCCTGGCGTCGGCACTGGCTGCCGAGCCGCGGATCCTGCTGGCCGACGAGCCCGTGGCCATGCTCGACGTCAGCCTGAAGGCGGAGATCCTGCATCTGCTGGTCGATCTGGCTCGCGATGCGGATCTGGCGGTGCTGCTTGTGACACACGACCTGGCCACCGTTGGCTCCGTGGCGCAGCGGGTGGCGGTGATGCAAGCGGGGCGCATTGTCGAGCACGGCACGAGCGCCCAGGTCTTGCGCCAGCCGGTGACGGACTACACGCGGCAGTTGTTGGCTGCTGCGCGCGACCTGACACTTGTTGGTGCGGGCTGACGGCAAGGGCCATATCGGCGTGTCTCGGGTCCGATGGCGGCCAGTTCCAATGCAAGGGCCGAAAAGGAACGCTCGGTACCTGACGATTGTCAGGCAACACATCGTCGCCGGACCTGGGGGCCGAAAAAGACAGCGATCGTCACGATAATCATTGAGTTACAGGGTCAGGCATCGAGGCCTAACCAACCGGAGGGGCTCACGATGGCTGAGGCTTGTGACAAGGATGGCCGTGAGCGTGCAAGCAGGGAGACTACCATCTTGCTGCTTGCGGCCGTACAATCTGGGCGCGGCACACGCTCTACGCTGGCGACTGACGGTGGATACGTGGTTTCCAGCAGGGACCCACTTCGGTTTTTTTCGGGCTGGGGGCCCTGCACGCGTCACGTCTGTCAAACGGAACAATCTCAGGGAGGGATCGTGGCACACCGAAAGAGGCTCCCGGTGACTGACCCATGCACACCACAGGGCCGCGGGACCCAGAGGCCATGAGCGAATTCAATCTTGAAGACGCACTTGACGCCGGGTCCATGGAACCCACTGCCGAGGGTGGAAACCATATCCTGCCTGCGAATCTCTACGAACTTTTGGTCGAGTCTCGGCCCCCTGCGGATCGAACCTTGGAACATCTGGCTTTCTGCCCCGTGTGTGTTCAGGCTCTGCGTGACATGGCCGAAGATCTGGCGTTGGCTGATACCCGGATGGTGGGCTGGGATCTCGCTCTGCCGAAGGCAGCGTCCTCCGCGACGAAAACTACCTCGTGGCGCCTTCCCACTGAAGGTGGGCGCTACACGATTGAGTTCGATCCGCACAGTTCCGACCCGAACAAAGGCCTCATCTCTCTTCGGGTATCGCCGCAGTGTCGCGACGAACTCGAAGGACGCCACGTCACTTTGCGGGACGCGCGAGGGCGCGTACTCCTGGCGGGCAAGATTACTCGCGGCGAGGTGGCGAAGATCATCACCGACCCGGACAGGATCGAGCCTGGATTCATCGTGCGTGCCAAATAACAGGGCGCTGGTACGTGCACACCTACGCCCTGTTCAGGAATGGTGGCATCGGCCGTCTGGTATTCGACTCCTTCGACGGCAATCCTGACGACGATCCCGTTCGTCTCGTTTTTCCCGATATCGATGACATGCAGGTGCGAAATTCAGCACGCAACGGCTGTCTGGCCGCGTACCATGTGCTGAGCGATCTACGTTATCTGCACCCGATGGAACGGCTCTTATATTCCTGCCAGTTCCATTCACCGGGGCTCAACCTTCAGGTCCACGGCGACAGCGCCGGACTGGCCTTCTGCGCCAAGTTCGTGCAGGAACTCTATCTCAGGCGGACAGGCACGAAGCTTGATTACTCGATCGCCGCGACGGGGGCCGTCAGTGACTCGACACGCCTGGCGACTGTCGAGCCTGTAACCGATATAAACGCGAAGGTCGCGGCCGCGCTCGATCGTCTTACAATCGGCGACCTGTTCCTTTACCCTGCAGGCAACGAGTCTGAACTCGATACCGGGCTGATCGGAAACGCGGAGCGCCTAGGCATAAAGCTGGTTGCAGTTTCCTCCGTGGCGGAGGCGGTGATGGCGATCCTGCCCCCGCTTGACGAGCAGGCGTCGTGGCCGAGGTTGGCCAGGGTGACGGCAAGCGGAACGATCATAGTCTGCCTGATCGCCGGCCTATGCTTTGCGTACTCGCAATACCGACCAGTAAGCACCGTAGTCAACGTATCCCGGCGTGCCCAGTACGAACCGTGGCGCCCTCCTTCCGAGTTGGACCTGGCGGCCCGTTTACGTGGAAAGGACGGGCTGGCGCTGGCTGTCGAGTTTCACTATTTGGGCCCGACTCAGAGAGGCGTGTGGTCACTGGATCGAACGCCGGTCGGTTCTGTGCCCATGAAACGTGGAGATATGTTCAAGCTGGTGTGCCGCGCCAATCGTCCCTGCTACATGTATGCCTACCTGATTGACCAGCACGGCCGAATCGACCGGTTGCCGGAACCCGCGGCCGAGTCGCATCCACCCTTCCTGCAGGCTGACACGACCTACTATTTCCCGCCGTCGCTGGGGGACTGGCGCCGTTCGACCGCGGTCGCCGCAAGTGAGACTCTGTACGTGGTGGCTTCCGAAAGATGGGCCGACACCCTGGAGGACCTCTACCAGCAATACCGGCAGGTGCCGGAGGCCGGGAAACAGCCCTACAGCCAACGGCTTCGTGCCGCTCTGCGGTCCCAGATCTCGTCGGTGACGCCCATGGTATTCGCCACTTCCCTCGCGATCTCGCACGAGACAACCGCCTCACCGTCCCAGGAACATCAAGTTCCCCATCTGAGCCTGTGGGGAGGCCGTGACCGGCAGATTCTCTACGTTTCGGCGCGCAACGGGAACTCCGAGATCTACCAGATGAATGCCTCCGGTCATGACAGAACCAATCTCACAGACCACCCGCAGGGGGATTACACGCCGAGATGGTCTCCTGACGGCACCCGTATCCTGTTCAGCACGGATCGTGACGGTAACAGCGAGGTCTACATCGCCAGGGCCGACGGCTCAGATGCCCAAAATATCACACACGATTCCAGTCGCGATCTCAGCCCGTCCTGGTCCCCCGACGGCACCAGGATCGTCTTTCAGAGAGCCCGGAACGATGCTGACTCGGAGAACTTCGACCTCTACACGATGGACGCAGATGGCAGCCATCTACGGCCTCTGGTTGCAACTTCCTTCCGAGAACACCAGCCATCCTGGTCGCCAGATGGAGAGTGGATCGCCTATGTGCGATCCACGACCTTCGACGATCAGCAGATCTACCTTGTGCGGCCTGACGGCTCCGCGAATCATGCTCTGCGACCCAGCATGTTACCCCTCAACTCCGTTGCGCCGGCGTGGTCACCCGACGGCGAGCACCTGGCTTTCACCGGCTTCGTGCCTGGCGAGCCGACGGGTTTCTATGTCCTCACCATCGCTTCGGGCGCGTTGCGACAGATTGATCTGCCGATCCGAGGCTTCGATCCCAGTTACGACCCCGGGGGAACACATCTCTGTTTTTCTAGTAGCCCCTTCGGGGCAGAGACCCAGTACGTTGGCATCTCTACCTGTGATCTTCGCGGAAACCGTCTGCGCCAGTTGACACCCAATACATGGACGGACCGCCAGCCGAGTTGGGGCGACGGATTCCGTTGCCTCGGCAGCACCGAGATTGGAGGCGAGACAGTGCGCGTACTGAACGTGGCCAATTCGGGGAACGACAGCCTGCAAGTGTCACATGTCAGCTGCGCTGACCCGCAGTTTTCGGGTTCGCCAGGGAGATTCGAACTGGCACCGGGAGAGGTCCAGGAAGTGACGCTGAAGTTCGTTCCGACACAGATCGGCACCCACTACACCACACTGACCGTGCGCAGCAACGACCCTGATGACCCCGAAATTCGGATCATCGTCAACGGGCGGGGCCTGCCGACGTCTGCTGCGCGGGCCAATCCCATGGTCATACGCGGTGCTGCGGCGCCACTGTAGCTGAGAGACCCGTCTCAGTGGTGCTGGTCGGTGCCGGCCTCTCTCTGACTACAAAGGCCCACCGAAGGTCTCCCGCACGTCGTCCATATCCCAGTTCTTGGCGGCGAGACAGGCGCGAACGCAGTTTCTGGCACGCACCTCGGTCCGAAATACAACCTGGGTGTCCATCTGCAGGAGTTGTCCAACCTTCTGCAAGGTCAGGCCACCCCAGTACCTGAGCACGAGTACGAGCCGCTCCGTTGGTTCCAGGACTTCAGCCAGACAGTCGCGGGCAGCCGCGCCCAACTGCTGACGAATCAGCGCATGCTCCTGCTCGGGTTGTTGACCGCAAGTTGACTCAGACCCCGATAGGCGCACAGTACCACCCTCAGCCTCGGCCTGCTCAAGCCGACGAAGGGCTTCGGTAGGCATCCCGAGCGCTTCGGCCATCTCCCCTTCGAGGGGGGGCCTGCCGACTGTTTGCCACATCCTGGCTCTGGTCTGCTGCAGCAAGCGCAGTCGCTGCCTCTGTCCCTGGCTCAAAGGATCTGCGCGCCGAAGAGCGTCCTTGATTGCTCCGGCGACACGCCAGTAGGCGAAAGTCGCGAAGGTGACGCCGGCCTCCGGGTCGAAGCTTTCTGCCGCCTGAATCAGCCCCACCATACCCTCCTGGATCAGATCATCCAACTCGATGGCCGGAGCCACGTCCTGCAGCCGACGATGCATCTGCCTGGCCAGGTGGTAGACCAACCCGAAATGCCCGGAGGGGTCTGGAGCATGCCCGATCAGGGATGGAGTAGGAGCCGGCTGGCTCCTTCCATCTTCGTAGATCGCTACGGGGCTGCGCAGCTTGGCCAACTGT
>CALFPI010000570.1 GCA_937919035.1 uncultured Gemmatimonadaceae bacterium | reverse complement strand
CTGGGTGATCCCCTTCCTGCTGAATCCAACCCTCGCGGCTCTGGTACTGCTGCCGACACCGTTGCTCGTGTTCACCACCCTGCGCTTTGGTGGCCGACTCCACCTCGTGTATCGCGGTCTCTGGCGCCGGTGGGCCGGCATCAGTGCCCTGCTGGCCGACACGATTCCGGGCGTGCGGGTGGTCAAGGCGTTCTCGCAGGAGAAGCGTGAGGTCGACAAGTTCGAGCACCGCTCCGGCGACCTGCTCGTCGGTGAATTGCGGGCAGCGCGGCTGCAGAGCCTGTTCAGTCCCATCATGTCCTTCATCACGCGCATCGGCACCCTCGTCGTCTGGCTCGTGGGCGGCGCCAAGGTCCTGGATGAGTCTCTTTCGCTCGGCGACTTCACCGCCTTCACCGGATACATGTGGCAATTCTACGGACCCGTGGAGAGTCTGTGTCGGCTGAACCATCGCTTCCAACGGGCCGCCACATCGGCGGAGCGGGTCTTCGAAACCCTCGATGCCCGCGCCGACATTGTCGATCAGCAACAGGCGATCGCCATGCCGCGGATCGAGGGACGCGTCGAGTTCCGTGACGTGACCTTCGGCTATGAAGAGGGCAAACCGGTGCTCGAAAACCTCGATCTGACGATCGAACCCGGCGAGATGATCGGCCTGGCGGGACACTCAGGTGCGGGCAAAAGCACCTTCATCAACCTGATCGGTCGCTTCTACGAGGTCGACAGTGGTGCGTTGCTCATCGACGGCCACGATGTACGCGAAGTGGAACTCAAGAGTCTGCGCGATCAGATCGGCGTCGTGCTCCAGGACCCCTTCCTCTTCAACGGCTCCATCGCCGACAACATCGCCTATGGTAAGCCGGGTGCCGGTCCCGACGAGGTTGTCGCCGCAGCCCGGGCGGCGCACGCCCATGAGTTCGTCATTGACCTGCCGGATGGGTATGACACCCTCGTTGGCGAGCGGGGTGCGCGCCTGTCGGGGGGTGAACGGCAGCGGGTCTCCATCGCCCGCGCCATCCTGCGCAATCCACGAATCCTCATTCTCGATGAAGCGACATCGAATGTGGATACGGAGACGGAGCAGAAGATCCAGCAGGCCCTGGAACGACTGATCCTTGGGCGCACAACTTTCGCCATCGCCCATCGTCTGTCGACGCTGCGTCACGCCAACCGGCTGCTCATCCTGGAGAAGGGGCGCGTCGCGGAGATCGGGACGCACGACGAATTGATCGAAGCAGATGGCATCTATGCTCGTCTGTGTCGTATCCAGACGGATGCAATCCAGAGGCGGGCGTGGTGAGCGATTCAGAGTCCCGGGCTGTGCCGGGTTCAACATACGAGCTCATGCAGGAACTGGATCTGCTGGATGCCTCCCAGGTTCGTCTCTTTGTCGACGACTTTGACGAACTCTACCTGCAGTTGGCAGATGCAGAGCCAGTGGGGCCACTGACGGGACGCCGCGCTTTTCCCCTGAGCCACGAGGATGAATTCATCGCCCTGGCGATGGCAGGGGGAGATGAAAAAGGCACCGAAGTCGGCATCATTCGCCGGCTGACGGAACTCGACAAGGAGAGCCGGCGCGTCCTGCAGTCGGAACTCGAGTGGCATCATTTCACGACACAGATCACCGCAATCCACTCGATCGAAACGCGACACTACGTCCCCCACTGGGATGTGGAGACAACACGAGGCCGACATCTCTTCGAGATGCGCAGCCGTCGGGATCTGCGCGTCCTGGCTGGCGGGCGTGTGCTGTTGCAGGACGCCGACGGAAACCGCTACGAGATCCGCGACCTGAATCTGCTCGATGACCCCAGCCGACAGTTGATCGAAGCTCAGATCTGAGCCAATGAGTCTGTTGAACGTACTTGTCGTCGACGGCTTCAGTAATCACGATTGGCAACGAACGACTCGCTGCATTCGGGCCGTACTGTCCGAGGCAGAGGGATTCGACGTTTCCGTTTCAACCTGTCCCGTCGGCGGCGGCGCGGGTGAGATCGACGCCTGGAACCCTCCCTTCGACAAGTATGACGTGGTGGTGCAGACGTGCAATGATATCGCTGGCGGTCCCCGGTGGCCTTCGTCCGTCGAGGCTGCTCTGGAAAGCTATGTCGCAGCCGGGGGCGGGCTTTTCATCTTCCACGCAGGCAACAACGCCTTCCCCTTGTGGCATGCCTACAACCGCATGATCGGGCTCGGCTGGAGAGACAAGGATTTCGGCGTGGCGATCACCATCGAGGCAGATGGAGCGGTCCGTCCTGTTTCCGCAGGTGAGGGAGAGGCGACAAGTCACGGGCCACGAATCGATGCCCTGCTGACCCGCCTCGGTGATCACCCCATTCACGACGGTCTGCCCAGGGAATGGGTGGCGTCCGATATCGAGATCTATCGCTACGCGCGCGGCCCGGCAGAGAACCTGACGGTTCTTTCCTATGCCAAGGACCCGAAGCTTGGGATCAATTTCCCGATCGAGTGGGCCGTCGATTATGGAGCCGGACGCATGTACAATTCGACCCTCGGGCACATCTGGAAGGATCAGATCGAGCCGGCAGGCGCTTGCTGCGCCGGATTCCAGACCTTGTTGCATCGCGGCGTGCAATGGCTTGGAAGAACAGCCATCAGCAGGGCTCCTGAGGATTTTCCAACCCGTGAACAGCCTCGACTGCGTCCCTGTCCGGTTGCATAACACGTCGCTGTCGGGGCATGTCAGATCGGCCCGATCAATTGGAAGCGGTGTGCCTCCACATCCTCCCCATCGCAGCGAACCACTTCTCCCTCGCCGGCGATCTCGTACATGGTCACTCCTGCTTCGATCAGCTCTTGCCGTGCCCTCTTCACGCTCGGCACGGCGAACACAAGCTTGTGTGGATTGTTCGGGCTGCCCGTCGGGCTGTCGTCGGGCCCTTCCGCGCTAAAGGCCTGGTGAAAGGCGATCCTCGTACCGCTGCCCGCGTCCAGTTCCGCCCACATCCCTGACTGGTACGTCTCCTCCACCCTCGTCAAACCGAGATGACGTGCGTACCAATCCGCACAGACATCAACGTTTCCCACGAAGAGGATGATCTTGTCGAGTGTTGCCGGCATATGCTGATCCTGCTCCAGGGTGGTGATGATCTCGGTCCAATCGGTCCGAAAGACGGAAGGCCATTATCGTGCGTCGGTCAATGCATGCGGCTCAAACCGGTACCGAAGGTAGCATGGATGCCCACAGACTGAATCCATTTTTACAGTGATCACTCAATTATTTATTGACAAGCGGCAGCCAGCGACCAAGTTAGTGGCAGATGACACGCGGACGACCCAGACAATTCGAGGAACAACAGGTGCTCGGCAAAGCCGCGCAGCTGTTCCGTGAGCGGGGCTATGCGGGCACGTCGCTGCAGGCTCTGAGCGAATCGATGGATATGGGTGAGCAGAGCATCTACAACGCTTTCGGCAGCAAAGAACAAGTCTTCCAACGCGCTCTGCAGCAGTATTGTGTCGACAGCGAAGGCGGTCTGAGGTTGCTGGCGGCACCAGGGGCATCTCTGGGTACCATCGAGGCATTCTTCACCTCTATGGTGGAGTCCCTGAGCAGCGATGCCCCGGCCTGCCTCATCACCAGGACCTGCCTTACCCGGGGGGACGGCGATACCGCTGTAGCTCGTAAAGTCTCTCAACAGATGCGCAGCATCGAAAAATGCTTCCAAAAAGCCGTGGAAAATGCCGTCGAAAGAGGCGAGGCCCACTGCGATGATCCGAAGAAGATCGCCCGCTTTCTCAATATGACAGCACAGGGCCTCAGTGTCCTGGCCCGCAGTGGCACCTCAAAAAGGGCTCTGCGTGATCTGGTCGATGTCTCCCTGTCAGTGCTCCGCTGACAGTTTTGCCGCTTTTTTGAGCATTTACTCATAAACTTAGGACGTAAGTGATGCCACGTTTCTCCAACAAAGTTGCCCTCGTCACCGGTGGGGGCACCGGGATTGGTCGGGCCATCGCCAAGGCTCTGGTCGCTGAGGGCTGCAAGGTCGTCGTCACCGGTCGTCGGGAAGAACCCCTCAAACTGCTCGCCGCCGAACACCCGGACGCGGTTCGCTATGTCACCACGGATGTCACCGCCAAAGGCGCTCCCGCCGCTGCCGTGGCGTTTGTCGTCGAGCAATTCGGCGGCCTGAACGTCCTGGTCAACTGCGCCGGTGCGGGCGCCCTGGCGCCTCTGCTCACACTCGACGACGACACCCTCGAACAGATGCTGGCGGTAAACACGAAGGGTGTGCTGATCACCATCCGTGAGGCCATTCCCCATCTGGCCAAGAGCGGCGGCTGTGTCGTCAACATCTCGTCGACCCTTGCCCAGGCAAACATGCCCGGCGCCGCCGCCTATTCAGGCTCGAAGGCTGCTGTCGAGCGCATCACCTCGTCCCTGGCTGTGGAACTGGGGCCGCAAGGCATCCGTCTCAACTCGGTCGCCCCGGGCCTGACGAAATCGGACATGAGCGATGGCGTACCGCAGGAGGCAATCGATGGCATGATTGCGCAGACGCCTCTGGGTCGTATCGGCCAGCCCGAGGATATCGCCAAAGCGGTGGTGTTCCTGGCGAGTGACGATGCGTCGTGGATCACCGGGCAGGTGCTGCAGAGCAGTGGTGGCTTGATGGTGTAGAGCCACACAACGAGTAGTGGCCGCCGCCCGCTGTTCGGGTGGCGGCCATCGTCACACGCCGATCCGAGGGCAGGTCCCATGCACTCGAGCTGATCGAAGCCGAAGTCGCGCACCAGATTCGTCGTCCAGCGCTGCGCGGCGCCCGCCGCAGTTGCAGGCACGGCCCGACGCTTGCGAAGCAATCAACGGACCTTACCTTTGAAGTAAATATTCCTTACATCGTTGGATCTTTACTCTCCTGGAGACCAAAGCCATGCCCCGCCCCCTGACCAGTACGCTG
>CALFPI010000569.1 GCA_937919035.1 uncultured Gemmatimonadaceae bacterium | reverse complement strand
CCGGTCATCGAGGCCCCCGCAACGCCGCCCACGGCGAAGGATGTGCAGCCACCTGCTGTTGCCGGATCGGGCTGCAACTGGTTGCGGATCTGCAACAGCATGAGCCGTTCGGTATGGACACCGGAGGCGTGGGCCATGCCCTCCAACTCTGCCAGCATGTGGGGCGCATAGCCCTCGACATCGTCGATACAACGGCGGGCAACGAGCAGCGCCTGCTCGAGGGACACGTCCATGGTCTTGCGCACACGCTCCAGGGCAATGGCGTCAAAGCCACGGATCTGCTCGCGCAGGGCCTCACCAATCTGCTCACCCATCTGTCGTGGCGAGCCGGCAACGCTGAGTTCGGGATAACGCTTCGGACGTGTCATGCACGGTCTCCTGATATCTGCACCGGGCCCCCGCCAACAGCGCAGACCCAGGTGAGCTTTTCCTCCACAAAGACATCCTTCGTCGGCGACCAGGCATTGCCATCGTCGGCCGACCCGATGGTAACGTCCATGTCATGCGGCCGATCCCCCTGGTGGTGGTAGGTGAGGGGTGTCCCGCAGTTCGGGCAGAAGGTGCGGTCCGCGTCCGTGTCGGTGTGATACGAGGCCGGAGCGCCAGAGATGAAGCGGAAGCTGTCGATGGCGAAGATCAGCCAGCCCACCGAGCCTGAGCCCGTTGCCCGGCGGCAGGTATCACAATGGCACAACACGGAGGCCCGTGGCGCTCTGTCGGCTTGCCAGCGAATGCTGCCGCACAGGCAACCGCCGGTGATCGGTGCGTGGATTTCTTCGACGCTCAGCATCATGTCTGCCGCACGGAGAGAACCACCTTGCCGATCGTACTGTTGCTGGCGATGACATCGTGGGCGGCGGCGGCCTCCTGTATAGGCAGAACGCGATCGATGATGGGCTCGATCTGTCCCGCCAGCAAAGCATCCCAGAACTGGCCCCGAAAGCCATTGATGATGCCGCCTTTTTCGGCGGCGGACCGGCTGCGCAGAGTGGAGCCGATCAGTCGCAGTCTCTTGCGCAGCACCAGACCCAGATCGATGGCGCCCTCTGTACCCCCCAGCAGGGCCAGCAACACGAGTCGCCCCTGAGGTGCCAGCACTTCGAGATTGCGAGCCAGATGACTGGCACCCGCAACATCCAATACAACATCTACACCGTTTCCATCGAGGAATTCACGGATCTCGACGGCAAAATCTGTGTCCCGGTAGTCGCAGGCGAAGTTGGCCCCGAGCTGACGGCAGCGTTCGCGTTTGCCTTCGGTGCTTGCTGTGACGAGCACCTCGCAGTCGGCATCTCGCGCCATCTGCACCGCTGCTGTGCCGACGCCGCTGGCACCGGCGTGGATCAGGACCGTTTCGCCGGAGCGCAGTTGCCCCTCAAGGAACAGATTGAGCCAGGCCGTGAGAAATACCTCGGGGACGGCGGCAGCGTGCTCGAAGCTCCAGCCCTCGGGAATGGGCAGCAGTTGGCGCGCGTCGACGGCGACACGTTCAGCATACCCACCGCCGCCGAGCAGGCCGCAGACATGGTCACCCACGTGCCAATCCCGTACCTCGGCGCCCGTGGCCCGCACGACACCGGCCATTTCCAGACCAAGAATCTCTGATTCTCCAGGGGGCGGAGGGTAGTGGCCGGCACGCTGCAGCAAGTCAGCCCGATTCACGGCCGTTGCATGAACGTCGACCAGAACCTGACCGTCCCCGACGACGGGATCGGCCACGTCCCGCCAGTGCAGCGCTCTGTTCGGGCTTTCGGTATCTATTACGATGGCTTTCATTGGCGCAAAAGTGCCGAATTCTCCCGCCAGCGCCAAGTCCTACAGGTGGAATCCTTACTGATGACGACAGACCGTGATGGAATCATCCAGTTGTCGGTGCCGATGGCACGTACGTTGTGCCTGGATATTTTCCGCCAACTGGCAGTGCCCGATCCCGAGGCGACGCAGACAGCGGAAATCCTGCTCGAGGCGAGTCTGCGGGGCGTGGACAGTCATGGAATCGCTCTGTTGGCGGTGTTCGCCGAGCGCATACACTCCGGTCAGATTCATCCCGGGCGGGCGCCTTTCATACGGCGCGAAGGGCCGACAACGGCGTGGATCGATGGCCAGCACGGGATGGGACCGACGCTGGCAGTGGCAGCCATGACGTTGGCAAGGGACAAGGCTCGGCGCACAGGCCTGGGAGTGGTGTCGCTGTATGACGGCAACTACGTGGGCGCACTGGCGGGTTACGTGGAAGACCCGGCACGAGGCGGTTACATCGCGCTGGCCATGGCCAATGCGACGCCACGGGTGGCACCGCACGGTGGTCGCCAGGGCCTGCATGGGACCAATCCCGTCGCCTGGGCGGCACCCGCAGCGGATGGTGAGCCTCTGCTCTTTGATGCGGCCACGGGCCACGCCGCCGCCCGTATCGCTCAGGCCGCTGACGATGGGTTGATGATTCCCGCCGGTATCGCTCTGGACCCGGATGGACGATCGACGACCGATCCTGTTGCTGCCACCAAGGGTACTCTGCTGCCCGTCGGCGGTGCTCTCGGTTACGGTCTGGGCCTGCTCGTCGATGTGCTTACGGGTGGACTGGCGGCGGCGCCCATGGGCCGCTGTGTCCCCCCGGTGACGGCCCTCGACGGGCCCTATGGCTGCAGCTTTTTCGCCCTGGTTATCGATCCCGATCGATTCGGTGGGGCCGCAGCGCTTGCTGCCAGCGTCGCCGCTCTGCGGGAATCAGCCAGAACTACCCCTGCCGCCGAAGGCGTCGATGCTGTCCGGGCGCCGGGGGACCGGGCGCGGGCGACTCGCAAGAAGCGACTGGCGGAGGGCATCCCCTACACCCGTCGACGCTGGCACGGCCTGCTGCAACGCCTCGCGGCCTGTGGTCTCGACATCTCATGGGCTGCAGCGATCGATCCATCCACGTAACCGGCACTTTTTCCGGCGGTTACCCGGTGTTTTGTCCTGGCGCGACGGCGACGATTCCGCTTGCCCGAGGATGACGCAAGCCATACCTTAGCAACCACTTAGGCAACTCCTGCTGCATCAACCGGCGAGAGATTCGTGGCACAACACGACGCACAGGTTCAAGGTGTCCTTGTCGAGATATTCGGCGAGCAATATCGCATTGGCGGCGACCCGAAGCAGGTTCAGCAGGTGGCTGCCTACGTCGACACCAAGATGAAAGAGATCGCCGCCAAGAATACGCGTATGCCAAAGGCGCAGGTGGCGATGCTGGCGGCAATGGAGGTTGCGGCAGATTTATTCAAGGTCATGTCGGAGCGCAAGGTCTTCACCGAGCGCGCCCATGAGAGCGTTGAGCGACTCACGCGCCTCGTCGAAGATCGCGCGACCCTTACGGAACTGCCCGCAGAGGATGTGCCCCGCGTCAGCGAACGAGTCACCGGCCGAGCACAGGTCCTCGGTGAAAGTTTCCAGGCCCGCCACGCCGTGCGCCTGCCCGAGTCCGCCGCGACCGAATGACACCCCGGCTCCCGTGGTCTGCTGCAGCGATCCTACTGCTCGCCTACTGCACCGGTTGCGCCTCCACACCCGCCTACAGCCCCAAGGAGTGCCCGATCTGGGAGGGACTGGCCCCGATCCAGGTGAATCCAGCCGGCGCCCGCGATCGGCATCTGCGCGTCCAGGCTGCATTCCAGGTCTGTCCGCCCGTTGACGGAATCGCGGAGATCGAACGCAAGCGGATTGAGCTTCGACATGAGGCAATCAGTCTGCTCAGCAGCCAGACGACGACGCAACTGGAAGACCCCTTGCGGGCCGAAAAGCTGCGCGCACAACTGCTGATCCTCGCCAATGAGAAGGTGCTGAAGAAAGCGCGCGTCACGGAAGTGTTTATCACCGGCATGCATCTCGAGTAGCACGGCTCTCGCCGCGGCGAAGCGGGACTCCGCGGCGCGGAGTCATCACCTGCTGCGCAGAAATCCCTCAGCAACATCACACAGTTCCATCGCTTCCTCCCGGCTCTCGCTTTCAGCGATGATCCGCACCACAGGCTCTGTATTGCTCGGTCGCAGATGGATCCACGGGCACTGGAGGGAGCCGCCTGACAGATACAGCTTGACGCCGTCCTGAACAGGGTGGCGTAGCGCCTGCGGGTAGCGCTGGATCAGTCCATCGAGGGCGCGTTGCAGATCGTCCTGTGAACAGGAAACCTTGCGTTTCTCTATCGCGTAGGCCGGCAGGGCACGGGCCAGTTCGGTGAGGGACCGCCCTGTTTGTGCCAGTGCCTGCAGGATCAGGGCAATGCCAACGGCGGCGTCCCGGCCCGGATCCACGTCGAGCAATATGACGCCGCCATTGCCCTCGCCGCCGATGATGGCCCCCTCGGCAACCATGGCATCAACGACGTGAACTTCGCCAACCGGGGTAAGAATGACGGGGCAGCCGTTGGCAACGGCCGCATCCGTGACGACCTGGGACGTGGAGAGCGTCGTGACGACGGGACCCTTACGTGTTTCGGTAACGCTTTGCACCGCCAGGGCCAGCGTCAGGTCCTCACCCAGAGGGGTGCCATTCGCATCGACCAGGGCGACGCGATCCGCATCCGGGTCGATGGCGAAACCCACGTGACAGTGCCCCTCCATAACCGCATGGCCCAGATCCACGAGGTTGGCCGGGATGGGTTCGGGTTCATGGGCAAATCTGCCATGGGGTTCGCCGTGAATCAGATGCATCTCTACACCCAGGGCTTCTAGAAGAAGGGGAATGAAGAGGCACCCGGTGCCGTTACATGGATCAACGGCAGCGCGCAGGTGGGCACCACGGATGGAATCTGTATCGACGACGGCAAGGATCCGCCGCAGCAGGATGGCGTCGACGGTCTCACGAGGCACTCGCTCTAGCTGGCCGTCGCCGGTACGTCGCCGTGACCGCTTGTACGCGGCTTCGACGCGGCGTCCCGTGGCGGCATCAAGGAAGATGCCATCGGCGCGGACCATCTTCATGCCATTCCAGGGCGCGGGATTGTGACTGGCCGTGAGAATGAGGGCGGCATCGGCGGCTAGTTCGAGGACCATCAGTTTGGCTGTGGGTGTGGCGCAAACGCCAAGGTCAAACACATGGCAACCGGCGGCATACAAGGCGTCGATGGCGACGGCGGCGAGGCCCTCGCCGGAAGGACGCGTGTCGCGCGCCAGCACGACACGGGCGTTCATCGGCAGTCGGGTGGCGAAGGCGTGGGCGAAGCGCCGTACGGTATCCTCTGTCAAGGATTGAC
>CALFPI010000568.1 GCA_937919035.1 uncultured Gemmatimonadaceae bacterium | reverse complement strand
CTCTGTCGCCGGGAGAAGATCGGTGATGGCGGGGGCGATAAGCTGCCCCATCTTGATCCGGCGGCATTGCCTGCCTTTGGGATTCACGAGGAACCGGTCGCCGCCCTTAAGCGCATCTTCAGCTACGGTGACGAATTGCAGCAAGAGATGGCAAGGGCGGAAGCCTTCACCAACATTGCACGCGGGGGTGACGGCGACGACGGTGGCGCTGCAGCGGAGGGTGCGCCTGCACTCACGCCTGCTACAGGCGGATCCTGATCTCCGTGGTGACGACTTCTAGCCGGGAGCGGAATCCCGATCTGGGGGGTGCTGGCGATCCAGGGGAGGATTCCTCGGGGCCGGCGCGGGCACGTGAACTGCTACGGCGGATCGCGGCTCTCGATGCAGAAGCCGCCTGGGAGCTTGGGCTGCACATCGATTCACTGACGGAATCAGAGAAAGAATTACAGGTTCGCGTCGGTGCCCTTGAAGAGACAAACGGGCAGTTGCAGGAGCGCCTCACCAGCGGTCATCGTCAATACGCTCAGCTACGGGCGTCGATGGATGAACTGCTCAATCTCCACGAACTGTCCGAAGCCATCAGCACCAGTTTTGACGTTGAAGATATCCTGGCGCAACTGATGAGCCTGTCTGCCAGGGTTGTCGCCTACGATGGCGCCGGCGTCTTCTCCCTGGAAGAAGAGGGAGCCCGCCTTGAGCCGATCTCGTTGCGTGGCGCCGGGGACATGTTGCAGGAGCGCGTGCGCATTCAGTGGGAGGATGGCATCGTCGACTGGGTTCTGCGCGAAGGACGCCCCGTTGTCATCGATGATCTTGAGAGTTCGGAGGGCCATACGTTCGTTTTTGTCCCCTTGCGGGTCGGGGGCAAGAACATCGGTGTCTACGCTCTGCACTGCACCAAAGCCAAGGACGCTTACACGCAGAGCGAGATCGACATGCTCGGCGTGCTGGCCAATCAGGCTGCGGCGGCCATGGAG
This sequence comes from uncultured Gemmatimonadaceae bacterium, assembly GCA_937919035.1. Taxonomy (GTDB): domain Bacteria; phylum Latescibacterota; class UBA2968; order UBA8231; family UBA8231; genus UBA8231. The sequence goes on along the minus strand of CALFPI010000568.1, from coordinate 4,246 downwards.
AACTCCCGCCTGTGCACCGATGTAGAGGCGGCCAACAGCCGTCTCAAGCAACAGCAGCGGCAGTTGCTGCTCTCCGCCAAGCAGGCAGCGATCGGCGAACTTGCCGGTGGGGTCGCCCACGAAGTCAACAACCCGTTGCAGATCATTTTGAGTCGGGTGCAGCTCATGGTGGCCCAGCAAACGCGCTCGGGGGAGGACAACCCGAAGCTGATGGATGGGTTGGCCCTGATCGAAAACAACGTCAAGCGGATCTCCCGCATCATCCGAGCCCTGCTTGGTTTCGCCAGCCACAATATGATCGAGGCAGCGGGCCAGCCCTTTGGCGTCGCCAAGGCCATCCACCAGGCCTGTGCACTGACGAAACACCAGTTGGACCAGCAGATGATCGGCATTGACATCTGCGTGGAAGAGGACTTACCCGACGTGTTCGGTAACGTCGGGGAACTCGAACAGGTGTTCATCAATCTGCTGCTGAACGCCGAGAACGCCATGTCCGGCGCGGGCGGACACCTCGCTGTCACTGCCCGCCGCGAAGGCGATTGGCTCGAGATTCGTTTCCAGGATGACGGTCCGGGAATTCCTGCAGAACACATGGACCGAATATTCGAGCCCTTCTTCACGACTCGTGCCGACAAGGGCGGTACGGGGCTTGGCCTGGCGGTCAGCTATCGAATCATTGAAAACCACGGCGGCACGATAACCGTCGAAAGTGAGCCAGGCGAGGGGGCTTGTTTCATCCTGCGCTTACCAGTCCCTGTAATCGAGGCCGTTCAGCCCAACCCGAGTGAGTCATGAGCCCAACCATTGACGCGAATCTGCAGGTGATATTCGTCGACGCGCTGTTCCTGTGTCTGGCCGCCGGTCTGGCATTCTGGTTCCGGGCCTGGCTCAGAGAGCAACAGAAGGGGATGGACCAACGCCTCGGCAGCCTTGAAGAACAGCAGCAGGCTCTGGCCCGGATCTGCGATCGATTGACAAATGCCTGCAAGAGCCTGGAACGGCCGTCGCCGGCAGTTGATGCGATCACCCGTTCAGCTCCGCGCCCCGAACGGGCACCGGCCTCGTCGCGCCAGTTCGCGTCAGAGACGCCGGCATCATCGGTTGCAGCAGGCGAGCAAGGGCGGGCCCCCCAGTCCACAGATGATGGTCCTGTTGCAGGCATTCCGGTCGTGCGCCGTCGCATCGATACCCCCGCCGCTCGCGCCGATCGTCAATGGGAGGAACTCACCGACCGCAGCCGCGAGGCCTACCGTCGAGCTCGAGATCTTCTCGAACAGGGAGTACCACCGAACGACATCGCGCGACAGGTCGGTCTTGGTGTGGCGGAGGTCAATGTGCTGAAGCGGATGCGGGACGCCGGGCGGCGTTAACTGGCGGTGGTCGCGCGGCTGGCCATAGCGGTATCAGCCTATGGCAGCAAGTTCCTGATTTCATCCAGCAGACGGTCTGTATCCCCCTCCGTGCCGATCGAGATCCGCAGGCAATCCGTCAATCGTGGGTTGTCGGGGAAGTAGCGGACGAGAATGCCGCGGTCGCGCAATCGACTGTAGATGCTGCTGGCATCGATGCTGCTGGCGACGCGGCAGAGAACGAAGTTGGCCGCCGAATCCCAAACGTGAAAGCCAAACTGACGCAAAGCCTCCGTCAGACGTTCGCGGGTGGCGATGATCCGTGCGGCGTTGGTTCGCATCCAGTCGATATCGTCGAGGGCGGCTTCGGCCGCAACCTGGCTCAGCGAATTGATGTTGTAGTGTTCCTTCACCTTCCACAACCCGGCGATCACCTCGGGTGCCGCTACACAGAAACCGATACGCATGCCTGCCAGAGAGAATGACTTCGAAAGCGTGCGCATGACGATGACATTGTCATGCTGACGCACCAGCTCCAGAGCGCCCTCTGCGGCGAAATCGACGTAGGCCTCATCGATTACGAGGATCCCCGGGATTTCACTCGCCAGTTCGGCAAGTGCCGTGCTGGACATGGCAGTTCCCGAAGGTGAGTTTGGGCTGGGCACGAAGGTCATGACGGCACCTGTTCGTGCCAGTTCTGCAGGGAGCCGGAAATCATCATCGAATTCGATGGTGACGGCACGTGCCGCCTGCAGGTCGATGAGCTTGGCATAGTACGGGTAGCTGGGTGTGGCATAGGCGACCAGGTCTCCGGGCCCTGCAAAGCAGCGCACCGCAACATTGAGCAATTCATCGGAGCCGTTGCCAATGACGAACTGCTCAACTGGGAGATCGAAGAGCGTTGACAGTCGCTGGCGTATCCCTGTCGCCCCAGCATCCGGGTAACGGCGCAGGTGATCTCCCGTTGCGCCGCGAATCCGGGCCATTACCAATGGCGAAGCAGGATACGGATTCTCGTTCGTGTTCAGTTTGATCGTACGGGAGTCACGCGGCTGCTCGCCCGGCAGATAACCTGCCATGCGGGCTATGTGAGGCAGAAATGAAGGTGGTCTGGCCATGGTGCGTAGGTCCCCGGATTGGTGTCAGCGCAAGAGCTCCGAACATACCTGACCGGCTCGTTTGATGTCAACGATGCGACAGGCCCGATGCCAGAGGAATTTGCTGTGTATCTGACGTTCACGGCGCGTGAACTCCGGTTGATCCTCGGCTGGCGCGAGGGGGGCGCGTTCTTCCCGGATGAGGATCGCGTTCTGCGCAAGCTGCGTCGGGCACTCGACGACAGTACAGTCCTGTCGTTGAGTCGTCTGCAGATACAGATCGTCCATGGATGGGCCGAGGAAGCCCTCAGCGGACCATATGGAGGCGGAGAAGTGACGAATCCTGACGAGGCCGGGGTGCTGCACAAGCTCCGGGATGCTCTCGGCTACAACGACTGACGCGCCGGGATCACGGGGGCGCTGTGCGCACGCCCCTACTCCAACCCCTCGGTTACTGATTCATCAACGCGCTGCACGACCGTCACGCCCTCTATCCCCTGAAGCTTCTTTACCAGCCCGTGCAGCTGTCGCGTGTTGACTACGTCGATCCAGAAGGTCTCCTCGACGAGATGGGCGGCGGTGCGTGTTGTGCACCCGACAATGTTGGCCCCGGTGTCGGAGATGATGCGGGTAACGTCTGAGAGGAAGAATTTCCGGTCATTGCCGCAGACTCTCAGACGGATGGTGAAGGACTGTTCTTCCTCCAGATCCCATGCGACAGCTGTCATCCGCTCCGGATCTTCGGCCAGATCGCCGATATTGGGGCAATCTGTTCGATGCACGGACAGGCCGCGGCCACGCGTGATCAGGCCGATGATCGAGTCCCCCGGTATGGGTGAACAGCACTTGCCGAACTGAATCATCATATCGTGCATTCCCTGAATCCGAATGCCGCGGCGATCGCGGAACAGGGGGCGCGCGCGGCGCTTCGGCTGATCCGGCATAAGACGATTGATGATGCGACTGACCGAAAGATCGCCGGAGCCGATGCCAGCGTACAGATGCTCAAGGTCGGCCAGCTCCAACTCGGTTGCCAGCCCCGTGAGCGCATCCGGTCCCAGGCGGTGGCGATAGCGCTTGAGTTCACGCTCAAGAATTTCCTGGCCCAGAAGGACGCTCTGCGCGAAGCGTTCCTCCTTCAGCCATCGACGGATCGCTTGTCGCGCCTTGGCCGTCTTGACCAGTTCAAGCCAGGCCTGACTCGGTTTCTGGTGTGGTGACGTGATGATGGTGACCGTATCGCCGCTGTCGAGGGCCGCACTGAGTGGTACGATCTGGCCATTTACCTTCGCCGTCAGGCAATGCAGGCCGATGTCGGTATGGATGGCGAAGGCGAAGTCAATCGGCGAAGCAGTCTTGGGCAACTGATGCAGATCCCCCTTGGGGGTGAATACGAAGATCTCATCCTGGAACAGTTCGATCTTCAGGTTTTCCATGAACTCCACCGGGTCGGTGGAGTCGCGCTGCCAGTCCAGCACCTGGCGCAGCCAGGCCATCTGCTGATCAAGGTCCCCACGCCCGTCGGCTCCACCCTTGTAGCGCCAGTGGGCGGCGATGCCGATTTCCGCCGTGTGATGCATGTCCCATGTGCGAATCTGCACTTCCACCGGCATGCCTCGCGGGCCAATGACCGTTGTGTGCAGGGATTGGTACATGTTTGTCTTCGGCGTTGCGATGTAGTCCTTGAAACGGTCTGGATGTGGCCGGTACAATGTGTGTACCAGGCCCAGCGTGTGGTAGCACTCACGGACCGTACCAACAATGATGCGCACAGCTGTCAGGTCGAAGATTTCCTCAAAC
>CALFPI010000567.1 GCA_937919035.1 uncultured Gemmatimonadaceae bacterium | reverse complement strand
CGGCGCCGATACCGATGTCGTGAATATCGAGATCACCGGTGGTGTAGGCGGTACGGGGGATGTAGAAACGATCGTACTCACCGGCCTGTTGCCCGGGCGGGAGCGTGTTCTCCAGCCGCCACAGTTGGTACAGGGTGCTCATCCACAGCGTCTGGCCGTCACCCGCAAGTCCCATGACGCGGCTGAAGGTGCGCTCGAATATCGACAGCCTGCCCTGTGGGTTCAGTCCGATCAGGAACAACTTGCCAGCCTGGTAGGTGGTGAAGGCGAGCGAGAGGGACTGCTCCGCCAGCCATTGCGGCAGCTGCCGCGAGGTGTTGACCTCGAACTTGGCTGGCTCAGGCGGATCCGTAGCACTCATTGTGATTTCCTGTTGGTCAAGTGGCTCTGAGTTGGGAACACCCCCACCACGAGGCATGTATCAGCTCAAGGGTGAGCACAAAGTGTATGGAAAACTACTCGCGGGGGTCGCAACGCAGATTCTCAGTAGATGACGCCGATCATACGTGACTCGTGGGCGCGGCGATCGCCGTCGCCAGAAGAGCGCAGAGCAGCGGTCCTGTCCGCCTCCTGGGTGTCGCCACGTCTAAGCGTGGTCCGTACGGACCCGTCGGGAGATCCCGCCCCTCTCTGGCTGCAGTTGACGACGAGCAGACAGAATCGAGCCCTCGACGTCACGGACAGGCCTCGCCCAGCACCCACTGCAGGTAGCGCTCGCGCATGGCCGGTGAAAACTCATGGCCCACGGTGTGATCGACGAACTGCTCGGCCCGGCCGCCGGCAGCATTGATGCGACGGACCGTCTCGGCGTCCGTGGCGGCGGGGCAGTCCGTATCCTGGCCCCCGTCGAGGAACAGGATGGGGCGATCGGTGAAGCGTTCAGGGTGTGACTGGGTCGCGTGCTCGGCGCAGTAGGCGTCGGCCCACGTGCCCTCCTGGGCCTGGCGACACCAGGCGTCGGCCTGGTAGAAGCTGGAACGGCCGACAACGGATACGAGCGCAGCGTAGCGGCTGTCGTCGGCGAAGACCATCTGCGCGATGATGCCACCCATGGACACGCCCGCCACCTGCGGCCTGCCGGCGCCGACGCCGGGCAGTTGCAGGGCAGCATCAAGCAGAGCCGGCGCCTCTCGCCGCGTGCGATCCATCACGTCCCAGACGAAGGCCCAACCATTGAAGGTGGCGCGGAACCAGGCGTCGCTGCGGCGCTCGCCGTGCTCCACGCAGTCCGGCGCAACAACGATGAGCCCGGCGGACGCGGCACACATCAGCGTCTGGTCGGGCGTGCTGACGTCGCCTTTGTCGCCCGTCCAACCGTGGTAGTGGAGCAGCAGCGGCGCGGTATCGAACCGGTCGTCCCGGAAGACGAGACAGGGGATGTCGGCCAGAATCTCTGTGGTGATGATGAGCATGTGGGATGGCCCGTCCGATGAATCGGTGGAGTCGGCTCAATCCTGCGCGAAAGTGGAGGCTGCCGGCACCTCGTAGGACACAGCAAGATGTGGTGTCTCGATCCGTTGCTGCCCCTTGCCGACGGACTGCACACAGGCTTCCACCAGACCGGTCGTCAGCAAGGTTCGCTCGAGCGGACAGGGAGACACACCAGTCATGAACGTAGCCTCCGCCTTTGCCATCAATTCAGCAGAATACATCACGTTTGGCACCGATGGCAGGTAGAAGAGGGTCGACAGGGGTGAAGCCTGTCCTTTGATCCGCGCCGCAAAGGTGAAGTCACCGACGAGCCCGTTCATCAACAGCATGGTCGCTCGGGTACCATCGATGTACTCGATCCGGTACGCCACCGGTTCCTTCACCCACTCGCGCATCTGCGCCGTCGTCGGATAGCGGTGGCTGTAGGTCTCCGGCTGTGCCAGGGTCTGGCTGCGCGACAGGCAGGCCTCGAACAGGGACGCATCCCAGCCCCCCTCACGCCAGCTTCCGGCATCCATCGCTTGCCACACGGCATCACCCTGCAGGCCCTGAACGGCGGCAATACCGGTCTCACCCCCGGCGCGGCGTTCCGCCATACACTGGATGGCTTCCAGCGCGTGGAAGTCATAGCTGTCCATACCACCAATGGCGACACTCATCAGTTCTTCCACCGGCGCGCCGAGGGGCATCTCGATCGAAGGCATGCGCCAGGTGCCGGGAAGCGAGGATCCGGCAGCGAGGGCGAAACCCAGTTCGTGTGACAGGTCATACATCTCCTGCGCCCAGTCCCATTTCCACGACAGGTGTTTGTCGTTGAAGACGGGGACCGAACGGCCGTCGCTGCGGAAGACATCGGTGACCTGCTTGAACAATTCGTAGCGCGGGTACTGGGTCTGAGCGAATTCGTTTTTCGGGTAGTCACCGTGCTCGCCGATGAGCAGCACTGCATCCACTGCGAGCTTGTCGCCACCACATCGCAGAGCTTCGGCAACGGTCGCATAGATGGGAAAACCAAATTCGGCGGCACGCTGTCGACTCAGGTCTTTCTCCGGGAACTGATCCACGTAGGCCGACACGACCTCCAGTGCCGGCGTGTGCCAGCGTCCCTTGGACGGATAACCAACGAGAAAGCGCTCCGCCATGTGCCAGGCATGGGAGTGGTAGCGCCACTCCGTAGTGATCACGGCCATACGACGAGATGCCATGGGTACTCCCTCCAATGACGATGCCGGCTCGAGACCGGGGTTGACGATGACAATGCGGCCAGAGCAACTTGTGCAGCAATATCGCCAACCCGCCTGGGCGGCGCTACGCCGCTGGATGCTGCCCGGGCCACGGAGGATCAGCCAATGACCGCAGTGCCACCGGTAGAACTGCACAACGACGCCCTGCGTCTGGTTGTCGACGCCGACCACGGTGCGGGGATCCTGGCCTTCAGCGCCCTCGCCGACGACAGCTGGCTGCCGCTGATGCCCGACGCCCGCAGCCCCGATTGCGACCTCGCCTGTGCCAGCTTCCTGATGATCCCGTATTCAAATCGAATCGAGAACGGCGCATTCACTTTCGCCGGGCGCACCTACCAGCTTGCCAACGCCGACGGACACGCCATCCACGGTGATACGAGAAAGCGTCGCTGGACGGTGATCCAGCAGAGCGAAAAGGCGCTGCGTTGCCGCTTCTCATCCACCGAGCATGACCATGTCAACTGGCCCTGGCCTTTCGCTGCAGAAGCGACCTTCGAGGTGCGCGACAAGCAACTGCTGCTGGGCGCGCGCCTGACGAACCTGGGTGATGCCGCCATGCCCGCCGGCTTCGGTTGGCACCCCTACTTTTCACGTGCCCTGCGGCGCGAAGGGGAGCCCGTCGCACTGCAGTTCGCGCTCGAGGGTGCCTACCCCGACGCCCACGACACGCGCATCCCCTCGGGTCCGCTGGCGGCACTGGAGCCGCACCAGGACTTTGGCCGCGAGAAAGCGCTGGCACCGGACAACTTCCTTGATTCCTGCTGTCACGGTTTTGCTGGCGGCCACATCACCTGGCCCGAGAGTGGCGTCCGCCTGCACCTGGCTGCCGCCGACAACTGCCGTCACCTCGTGCTCTACAATCCGGCGGGCAAGCCCTACTTTGCCGTCGAGCCCGTGACCAATGCCAACAACGGTGTCAACCTGCTGGCGCAGGGCGATCCGACATGCGGGACGATCTCCCTTGAACCTGGGGCCTCGCTGGAAAGTGGCTGCTCAGTAACGGGAATGGCTGTAGCGGGGATCCACGCGCCCACTACTTGGTGGACGCAG
>CALFPI010000566.1 GCA_937919035.1 uncultured Gemmatimonadaceae bacterium | reverse complement strand
AGCAGCAACACAGCTGAGATCAATGTCCCCGCGTGGCCAATACCGATCCACCAGACGAAGTTGATAATGGCGAAACCCCAGCCTACCGGGACATTCAGTCCCCAGACGCCGGTGCCGGTATACAAGAGCCAGACGATCGCGACCTGGAGCATCCCCATCAACGCCAGACCGACAGCAACCACAGCGAACCACTGCCACGGAGTGTGCGGCGTCAGGACGATGGAGCTGATCTTCTCCGTAATCGACGTATAGGACGTCTGACCCGGTCCCAGAACGGGGGCGGGCGCCGTGTACGGTTGGCGCTTAGATGCCTCGGACATGACCGTGCTAACCGATCTTCGGGTTCGGGTTCTTCACGCGAGCCAGGTAGGTGGTGCGTGGCTTCGTGTTGAGGTCGGTGAGGATTCCGTAATTCAGTGGCGATTTCTTCAACCGAGTGACCTGGCTCTGGTCGTCTGTGAGATTGCCAAAGACGATCGCCCCTGTGGGACAGGCCTGCTGACACGCGGTCTTCACTGCATCACCACCAACGCGCCCCTCGCCGTTGGCCACCTTTGCATCAATGCGCGCGCTGTTGATACGCTGGACGCAGTATGTGCATTTCTCCATGACCCCACGGGCGCGAACCGTCACGTCAGGATTACGCCCCATCTTCAACGTTTCCGATTCGCGGTCGACGTACTGGAGGAAGTTGAAGCGGCGTACTTTATATGGGCAGTTGTTGGAGCAGTAGCGCGTCCCCACGCAGCGATTGTAGACCATGTCGTTCAGGCCTTCTTCACTGTGGGAGGTTGCCGTTACCGGGCAAACCAGTTCGCAGGGAGCATTCTCGCACTGCTGGCAAGGGATCGGCTGATGCAGAATCTCCGGTTTGTCCAGGTCTGAGAAATATCGATCAATCCGAATCCAGGCCATTTCGCGGCCGTTCAGAACCTGCTCCTTGCCAACAACCGGGATGTTATTTTCCGACTGGCAAGCAACGGCGCAGGCATTACACCCCATGCAGGCCGAAAGATCAATGGCCATGCCCCACTGATTGGGGGCGGAGAAGTCGTGCTGATCGTAGAGGGTCAACTCGGCAGGAAACTCATGACCGAAGTCTTCATGGGCGAAGCGGGGATCTTGCTGAAAGTGCTCAATCGTTCCCTGGCGTACCAGATCACGACCTTCCATGCTCTGATGGTCCTGGGTGCAGGCGAGCTTGTACTGTTGGAACGTTTTGATAACCGATACGTCTGTGGTGGACCAGCCGCCACTGGCGCTCCGCAGCACGGCCGCGTTGAAGCCGACACCGTTGCCGACGCGACCCGAATGGGTCCGGCCGTAGCCGAGGTGCGTGCTTATCACACCCTCTGCTTGTCCTGGGACGATCCAGATTGGCGCATCGACCTGGCCGCCTGCCGCGTTGAGGGTAACAACCTGCTCGTTGGTGACTCCCAGTCGTTCGGCGGTGGCGGGACTGACAATGGCCGCATTGTCCCACGTGAGCTTTTGGACGGGGCGGGGCGTCTCCTGCAGCCAGCCGTTGTTGCTGACAGAGCCAGCACCCAGATAAGGGTCGGGACGTAAAGAAAGTTCGAACCCTTCTTCGACATCGAGAACCCGCCCAAAGCCGGCCAACATGGTCAGCGGCCGCAGTTGCACGGGCTTGTCACCCAGGGCCGTACCCGGAATCAGGCCATCGTGGAGTGCCTTCTGCCAGGTTGTTTCGAAGGCGAGATCAGAGGCAAACAGGGGATCAGCCGCCCAGCGCTCCTTGACCATATCAAGGACAGGCTTACCTGAAGCACCGGCGACTACGGCAATGACTTCGTGCACCGATTGAGTCGGATACAGGGGCCGGATCAGGGGCTGCACGACAGAGACGGAACCATCATAGGCACGCAGGTCACTCCACGACTCAAGGAAGTGTGACTGCGGCACGTGCCAATGACACAACTGTGATGTCTCGTCCTCATATGAGCCGAGATGCACCCGGAAGGCAACCTTGTCCATCGCGGCGGCAAATTTGAGCTCTGCTGGGGCATCATATACGGGATTGCTGCCGAGGATAAGGAGCAATTCCACCTGCCCGGCGGACATGTCGAGGACAAGGTCGCGCAGACTGGCAGCGTGATCCGCAGGCAGTACGTCGACCGGGGCCGTGTAATGCACTGTGTGACCCACGTTGCCGAGGGTCTCGTTGATCGCGTGAGCCAGGGCATGCAGGGAGGCGGACTGGTGGGCCCCAACGATGACGGCACTGGTGCCGCGATGGGCAGCCAGATCATCAACAACGGCGTCGAGCCACTCCGGGGAGCCAGCCCAATCGGCAGGGGCGCCGGACGTGAAACCAGGAGCGACACCCAGCCGAGCGGCGATGGCAGCAGCCAGAGCCTCGATCGAGCCTGTGTCGAGCCCCAACCTGTGGTCGGCGATACTGCCAGTGGACGAAGGGGACGTTTCGGCAACATAAAGGCGATTGGGGATCGAAGCCGTGGAGCCATGCAGGGACTGAGTGCGCCGTTGCATGAAATCCCTGGCATAACGCATCGCTGCGGGGCCCGCCAGGAACAGATCCGCATCGAGGCTGAGAACAACGTCGGCGAGCGCCAGGTCGTAGTGTGTATGAACCGACTCACCGAAGGCCTGCTGTGCGCCAAGCTCCGCGCCGTCACCGCGGGCTGGATCATATTGGTGCCAGCGCGCCTCGGGCAGGCTCTTCAGGATGCCTTCGAGTTGTGACCCAAGTGTTGGCGAAGTGACAGAACCGGTAAGGATGCGCAGACCGGCGCCCTTCTTTGCCTGGATACTGGCAAGGGGGGGTGCCATCCCACTAATGAAGCCACCCCAGGTCGAAATACGACCTGCGTTCTTGACAGTCTGCGAACGGTCGGGATCGTAAAGGTCAAGAATCGCCGCCTGGACCGTCGGATGCGAGGCACCGAGGCTTGCGGGGTGCTGCGGGTTGCCGTCCAGCTTCGTCGGGCGCCCCATGTGGCTCTCTGCGAGCAGGCCAACTGCGGCGCCATCAACGGCGATGGCAGTTGCGTAGTACACGGGGCGACCGGGAATCACGTTCTCCGGTGCACGGACCCAGGGCACGATCTTCTCTTCGGGCTGGATGGTGCAACCGGTGAGTCCACCAAATGCGAGTGATGCGCCCATCAACTTCAGAAAGTTGCGACGCTCAAACCCCTCATTCCACTCGGAAGCATTTTCGGGAAATTCACGCTCAAGCAGTTGGCGAAACTCACCACTTTCAGCCAACTCATCGAGGCTGCGCCAGTACTGCTGGCCTGATTGACCAGACAGAGTCTTGCGCAATTGCGGGAGGTCCAGTCGCTTGCGCGAGAAACGGGCATCGGCCATATCACCAACGCCCGCTTCGGGCGCAGCGTCGATGGACAGTTGCGGAGTGGAAACGAGGTCGGTCACAGGTGACACACTGAGCAGTCGGTGAGTTGCGAAACACGCACGTCGTAGTCCTTCACAAGCTGCTGGCCCCGCAGCTCCTGGTCGTCAGGCGGTGTCCAGTTGACATCGAAGACTCGATCACGGGGTCGGATGAACTGGGCGGGATTACGGTGGCAGGAGAGACACCATTCCATATTGAGCGTCTCGGCTTTCTTCATGAGCGGCATCTGGTCGACGGCGCCGTGACAAGTGCTGCAGCCGATGCCCTTGCTCACGTGAATGTTGTGCTTGAAGTAGACGAAGTCGGGCAGATCATGGACCCGCGTCCACTGCAGGGGCACATCGTCGCGGAAAGCGGCCCGAACAGGTTCGAGCAGGGGGGCCTCGGTCCAGATCAGTGAGTGGCAGGTCATACATGTCTCCACCGGCGGAAGCCCCGCAAAGGCGGAGGTCTCTACGCTGGTGTGACAGTAACGACAGTCGAGTCCCATTCCCGTCACATGGTGCTTGTGCGAGAACGGGACGGGTTGATCGCGTGCGACGCCCACACCGCTCACATAGTCCAATCGGTTGATGTTCAATAAAATGCTGAACAATCCACCGACAACACCAAGAATGGCGATGATCGAGAATTTCGCGACCCAGTTGATACTGCGATGAAAGACCTGCGCCATCTACATACTCGGAGAATGTCACTTATCGACCGCACGGGAAAGCCGGCAGATACGTGTGGACTCAGGAGGGAGCTGTCGTGTAGGTTGCGACCTGCTTCGGGGCGCCACGCAGTCGAGTAGAAACCGCTATGGCCCGAACAACGAGGCCTGAAAGTATGCCCACTAATTAGGAGTGTCAACAGTTGATTCGGGCATTTTCCTCATTCTTTCATCGATGCCGTCGAAGGAGCAATTCTTGACCCTCTCCTGGCGGCTTTCTATACTCAATGGCTTGTTTGTTCGCTATGATTAACGCCATTGGCCCCTGTAGTTAAATGGATATAACGGAGGATTCCTAATCCTCAATTCTGGGTTCAATTCCCGGCAGGGGCACCATCGACGCCCCGCCCGAATATCCGCCTCTTGGCGCGGTTATCACCGTATAATGCGTCTCGCCTGTTGTGCGTCTGGCGCGGGGAGCGATCATTGACTGGGACGGACCGCACGCCAGTCGATCCAGAGTTCCGCGAGAATCGGCCGCCGCCGCAGGCCGTTACGGTTGCCGAAGTCGAAGAAATGCTCGGGCAGCACCGCGAGTGGCTGGATTCGAAGGGGCAGACCGGCGCGCGCGCATCCTTCCATCGTGCAATGCTCTCAGATGCCTATCTCCAGGGAGCCGACCTGCGCGGCGCCGACCTCAGTCAGGCAGTGCTACAGGTGGCCGAACTGCAGAACGCCAACCTGTATCGAGCCAATCTGAGTCAGGCCAATCTGCAAAACGCCAGCCTGCAGAAAAGCAAGTTGCGCGAAGCGACGTTGGAGGGTGCGCATCTCATCGGGGCAAACCTGCAGGAGGCCGATCTGCGCAAGGCGAACCTGATGCGAGCCGATCTGCGCGATGCCGATCTGCTCGAGACGAGACTCATGGACGCAGATCTGACCACAGCCTATTGCAGGGCAGCCAACTTCTTCATGGCCGACCTGCGAGGCGCCAATTGCACGGAGGCGAACCTGCAGGAGGCGGATCTGCAAGGGGCGGATCTGCGCCTGACCAACCTGCGTCTGGCCCAGGTTCAGGATGCCAGACTGACGGGCGCTGAAATGGGCGGGGCCCTGGTACATGCAGCCGATTTTCTGGACGCCCTTGGCTTGACCGCCAGGCAGGCATCAGAGGCAGAGGCCGATGCGCGCACCCGCTGGCCTATGTATCTGCGCGATCAGATGCACCCGTAGGAGCGAGATCACACACTTGCTGTATGGTGCCTCTCGCCCTCGAAGTTGGCGACAATCGCCGCTCCGCATGAGTCGCTCCACACGTTGACCGTTGTGCGGCACATATCGAGCACCCTGTCGACGGCCAGGATCAGTCCCACGCCTTCGAGCGGTAGACCAACAGCGGTAAGAATGACCGATATCATTACCAGCCCTGCCATCGGAATTCCGGCGGCGCCGATGGAAGCCAGCAGCGCTGTGACAACGACGAGAAACTGTTGCGCGAAACTCAGTTCAAGGCCGTAGGCCTGCGCGATAAAGATCGCCGCAACACATTCGTACAACGCAGTGCCGTCCATGTTAACTGTCGCTCCAAGGGGGGCGACAAAGCTGGTGACCCGGTTGGAGATTCCTGCCCGATTTTCCAGAGAATCCAGCGTCAACGGCAGGGTTGCTGATGACGATGACGTCGAGAATGCGGTCAACAGCGCCGGTGACATCGCCTGGACATGGCGCATGGGTGCGGTGCGGCCAAAAAAGAAGAGGATCGCGGGCAGCGTGACGCAAGCGTGCACGAGCAGCCCGAGAAATACCGTGAGGGCATAGAGCCCGAGGCCTGCAAAAACCTCGAGCCCGGTGGTCGCCACGGTACGCGCAACGAGGGCGAAGATCCCCAGTGGCGCGAAGGCCAGGACAAAGTGTGTGATGCCCATCATAACGGCGAAGGCGCCCTGGAAGAACGCTTCCAGAGGCTGCCGTAGAGTATCGGGGGTTCGAGAGATGAAGACCCCGAACAAGAGGGCGAAGACGATGATCTGGAGCATGTCGCCGTTGGCCATGGCGGCGATTGGATTGGTCGGGACCATGTCCATCACCAGGCGCAGCAGGGCCTGCCAGGGGGACGTGCCGAAGCGCTCGATCGAATGGGCAAGGTTCTCTGGCTGTTGCTGCAATCCCAGGTCCGCGTCGACGCCTGGCTGTATTAGATTCACCAACAAGAGGCCCGTGAGAATCGCCAACAGGCTCGATACGGTGTAGAATGCCAGTGTCTTGGCGCCAAGGCGACCCATGTTCCCCGAAGCGCCGAGACCGGATACGCCACATATGATGGAGGTGACGATCAGGGGCACTATGACCATGCGTAGAGCCCGCAGGAACAGGTCTCCCATGAACGTGATGGGCAATACAGTCTCGCCCAACAGCAGCCCAGAGAGTGCGCCGAGTACGAGAGCGACAAGAATCTGCCAGTGAAGGGGCGTATGTAACAGTCGATGCACGTGGATCCGTTTCTGCAAGAGAACATCATGCCGGCTGGGTGTGAATACAGTCGCCGAACCTAACGTCAGCCAGTGACAGCGAGCAAATGAGCATTCAGTTCTACGATACGCCAAGCCGCGCCAAGAGGGCCTTCGAGCCCCTTAGCCCAGGCCATGTACGGATGTACAGCTGTGGTCCAACCGTGTGGGATTTTTCCCATATCGGAAACTTCCGCTGCTTCCTCTTCTACGACGTGCTGAAACGCTACCTGCGCTATCGCGGCTTTCGGGTCGAGCACGTGATGAACTTGACGGACGTGGACGACCGCATCGTGCAGCAGGTCAACGACAGGCAAACGACGTTGGAGGCCTACGTGAAGACCTTCATCGACGGTTTCTTTGTCGATATCGACGCCCTCCAGATTGTCCGTGCCGACCATTATCCGCGAGCCACGCAGCATATCCCGGAGATGATCGAGCTCATCTCTCGGCTGATCGATAATGGTGTCGCCTATGAGCGTGAAGGATCTGTGTATTTCGCGATTTCGCGATTTCCAGGATACGGGGACTTCGCTCACCTCGACGTCACGGGCATGCGCGCCGGCTCCCGTGTTGATACGGACAAATACGACAAGGATGACGTCCGTGACTTCGTGCTCTGGAAGGCGTGGATCGAGACCGATGGCGAGCTGGCGTGGGATTCTCCGTGGGGGCGGGGTCGACCGGGATGGCATCTGGAATGCTCCTGTATGTCGATGAAGTATCTCGGCGAGACTTTCGATATCCACACGGGCGGCGTAGATCTCGTTTTCCCGCACCACCAGAATGAAATCGCTCAGTCAGAGGGTGCCACTGGCAAACAGTTCGCCCGGTTCTGGATGCACAACGAGTTCATCAATATCGATGGCGTCGGCATGTCCAAAAGCCTGGGAAATAACCTTCGTCTGCGAGACATCCGCGAGGGCGACGATGCCGCGCGACGGCACGACGATATCACAGGGTTCCGCTATTTCGTTGTCACCAATCATTACCGTACGACACTGAATTTTTCTCGGGAAGCGCTGGATGGGGCCACCAAAGCCCGCCAGCGATTGAACAAACTCTACGCCAGGCTCGTCACGCTTGGGACCGATGGCAGCGATCTCGATGGCAGCAACTGGGCGCAGCAGGTGGATACCGCCCGTGAGGCCTTCGTCGAGGCCATGGACGACGATCTGAATGCCCCCAAAGCAATGGCTTCCGTGTTCGGCGTGGCAGCTGCCGTTGAGCGTGCCCTGGCGGCGACATCTCTGTCACAGGGCTCGGCTGCACTTGTCGCCGCCTTCCTGGTGGAAGTCGACGCTGTCCTGGGCATCCTTGACGAGGCGGGCACAGGCGAGGACCTCGTCATACCCAATCCAGAGTTACCTGAGGCGCTGGACCAGATGCTGCGCGAACGGCAGCGGGCCCGTGAGCAAAAACTGTGGGCCCGATCGGATGAACTGCGCGACACGCTTGCCGAAGCAGGCGTCTCCGTCATCGACACGCCCGAGGGACCCACATGGACCTGGACGGGTTCGACATCATCGTAAAGAAACGGCGTAAACCTCTTCCGTAACAACGAGTAAGGTCCGATCTATTCTTGACATATGAGTACGCCTGGAGTATCTAGCAGGGACACTCTCCCATCCATCTTGCAAGCACGGTCCTGCCGAAGCCAGTGAACGCCCCAAGCCAGATCCTTCTCTCTCGAGAATTGCGGACCGAAATGTGGCTCGCCCTCGCCGCCCGTCTGCGCGACGGTCAGGCGTTGTACTCCAATGCCCATTTCAGAGTGGCCTTGCTGGAAATCTACGAGCAAATCACTGGTCAGCCGCCACCCTCGCAGGTTGCGACAGAGATCGGGGCGATGGTCGAGACGGTCAATCGGGAGCATCCCGATACGTATCTGGCGCAGGCCGTGCAGAATGGCATTGCCAAGGCTTTTGAAGAGGGCGTTCGCCGGCAAAACTGGGATTTGGTCAAGATTCAGTCCCAGGGCGCTCGGGCACTGAAGCGTTTCAGCCAACAGGAGTCGGTGCGGGAGCTGCTGCAGGATGCTCAGATCAATCCCGCACAGCTTTCCATGGTGAACTGCCTGCAGCGGGTGATCGATCAAGTCGCTCCCAAGCAGGAGCTGGCTCGCACCCCCAAACCTTCGATTTCTCCGACCTTTCGTCCGGATCTCGCAGCGGCAGTATCAGCGCCGAGCGCCTCGAGTGCAGCAGGTGACCCGCGTGTGGATGCCGATATGGAGGCAGCCATCGCTTCGGGGGACGTTGATGCAGACGTGGCAAAAGAGCGGGCCAGAGACTCCGAGCGCCGCCGGGTGGTTCTGGAAACGCAGGAGTTTGACAAGATTCCTGAGCGCCTCGAATCGTTGGTCCAGCAGGGCGTGGTAACGGAGGATGAAGCGGATAAGCTCCGCGAGTTGAGCAAGGTTGACGAGCGTGTCAAAAGAGGCGAACTCAGCGAGACGGAAGCCACCGAAATCCGTAATAGCCTGCTGAACCCGAACGTGCGTGACAAGCTGGAACGCAAGGTCCGGGAGGCCGTTGCAGAGTCAGTCAAATACCTGCAGGTCTTCGAATCGATGAAGAAAATCGACCGATCCTACCATGACGCTCTGTGCTTCCTGATCCAGCACAAGAATCTGGTCGCCGCTCCCGATGGTTCCAGCCTCGATCTGAGTGCTGCGATCAAGGGACTGATGGAAGACGTGGAACTGCTCGACGATGTGACGAATATCATGGAGCGCAAGGATCAGGAACTGCGCATGATCTCTGTGCGGCTCCATCCCTACAGCGGCATCATGAGCCGTGGTGTCGAGCGTATCACCACCATGCCTATCGAGGAGTCCTTCGTCGACGACCTCGTCAAAGTCGATACCGCGGAGATGGGCGATCGCCTCGGTGCTGCGGACCCGAAAACACGTATACGGCCCGCAGCGGATATGCGCTGCCTTATCAGCCTGATCGACCACGTAACCAAGAAGACCCGGTTCCGCAAAGAGTTGCGGCTGCTGCGTATTGCGCGACAGTTGGAAGAATTCTACAAGAATACGACGGACATGAAGGAGGCCCGACACCAGGCCGAAGGCTTCCTCAATCGCCGCCTGCGCAGGCTGTTTCCGGACATGAAGCCCGATGAAGCGGCCGAACTCAAGCAGCGCTCCGCTGAGATGATGGACCAGATTGAGAGTCGCATCAACGACGAGCGCAAAGCCGCAGTCGAGGCCAAGCGCGCCAAGGCGGATCTTACGGCCTCCGTCGCCAAGCCCACGGGTGGTTCGGACGACGAGATGGAGTTGTCCGCTGACGAGATCCAGAAGGGTGTGCAGATCGGCCGCGTGGAAATGCGTGTGGCAGGTAGCACTCGACGGATCCCAACCAAGATGATGCCTGACCCTGATGATCCAGAAGTCATGGTGATCGTCATGCGTGACCCCGAAACACAGGAACTGGTGCCGGCCAAGCGCCGTGGTGCCAAGCGCATCATCGAGCGCGGCCGTGACGGATACTGGTCAGAAACACGCTGATTTGAGGCACAACCGGTCCCTGCCGGCGGCAGCACGGACACTCACATTGCTGAGTTCGTATTGGTCGCTCTTTTCGACTGTGGAAGAGAACGCCCTGCGTCTGTGGTTGTCCAGCGGCGACGAAGATGTGCGACTGGAGGCCGAATTCGGCCCGCTGCTGTTCGCTTTCGACCTCGACAGCATTCGACTGCGTGATGTGCTAGTGCAACGCATTCTGCAGTCAGATACCCACCCGTATTTTCGTCAGGTCAGGAAACGCGGCGTGGACAAGGTCGACTCCGTGGTTCGCCAGCAAATGCGAGGTGACCTGCAGCGTTGGCAACTGATCAGCGACTGCTTGCCTGACATAGGACCTGACGCCGGCTCTCCGACGTTGTTGGCGACTATCGAGCCGGAGAGTAGCGGCGACCCCTTTCATGTTGAACGCCCGCCCTGGTCCGCCGCCGCTGCGCGGATGCAGCTTCTGGCTGATTTTCAGCGGAGCAGTGACTGGGGGACTCTTGTGGATGTGATGGGCCGGTTCGTGCACACCCATGGCATCGGCGCCAGCCAGGGATGTGTCGCCTTCCGTTTCGAAGGGGATTCAGCCGGTGCCGATCTTCGCCCCATCCCCGATTTTGCCGCCTTTGATCTCGACTGGCTTGCAGGGAATGAGCGGCGCATTGCCCGACTCGAAGAGAATACGCAGAACCTGCTGGCCGGTTACAGGGCGCACAATACGCTGATCTGGGGACCCCGGGGATGCGGCAAATCCTCTGTAATTCGTGGACTGATCACACGCCACTGGCTCGAGGGACTGCGAGGCATCGAAGTGCCCTACCGCAGCTACCGGCATTTGCCTCAGCTCTTCGATCTGGTACGCAACCGTCAGGAACGGTTCATCGCTGTCCTCGACAACATTGCATTGGAGCGCACCGATCCGGCGACACGTGTGTTGTCGATGGTTCTGGACGGTGGTCTTGAAAGCGTGCCGCAGAACCTCGTGTTCTACGCGACATCCAACTTCAAAGACCTCGTCGATCGCGAGGGAGAACGGCCACAAGGCCCTCCAGCGATGCAGGCTGATGGCGCGCCTGGAGAGTTGCGCCACACGGATTCGCAGTCGACGGTCCGTAGGGGATTTGACCCTCAGGGCTTCCAGCGCCTCGACGAGCGCCGTGCTCTGGATGATCGTTTCGCGCTCAAGGTCTTCATCGACTTGCCAACCAAGAGCGAATACGACGGCATCGTGCTGGCCTACGCCCAACGTGCCGGCCTTGAGATTGGCGAATCGGAGCTGTTGGAACGCTTCCAGATCTGGCGTATGCGCAACAATCACGACCTGGTTGGCGGTCGTACAGCACGGGATTTCATCCTCGCCTGTTATCCGACCCACGGAGGCCAAAGGGCCGAACCTGATGCTGGCTGAAGCCGAATTCGCGGAGTTTCGGGCCCTTGTTGAGGGGCAGTCTCTGCGCCACCTGCGACGCTACCTCGACTACGGGAAGCGTGTCCGCCAGGCCTCGGGACTCACCGAACTACATCAGTGGCTTGGTCGTATCCTGCTCGATCGTGAAGCGGTGTACGGTATGGAAGACAAGGCGAGTGCCTTCGAGATCGGTGCGTGTGAGTGGTTTGCCATGCACTGGGAGCAACTGAATCACCCCGAGCCCGGGGTGGTCACGATCGCTGGTGCCGTCGACAAGGTGCTGCTGATCCGCCTGATCGTCGGCGCCACATCAACCGGCGAGTGTGCAGCTCTGGCGCGGTTGTTTTCCGAACGCTACGGGAGAACCTGGGCATGGGTGCGGGAACGAGCCACCCAACTGGCCGAAAATGAGGCAGCGGATTCAGCCCCTGGCGGCACCACCGAGGATGGGGTGGTCCTGGCCGGTGCGCAGCCGGTAACGATCCTGTTTACGCGCTTTCTGGAGCAGTTGGAGAAGCTTGACCCTCTGCCCGGGGGCACCGCTGCCACAGATACCGCGCAGCGAGAACTGGAGGCGGAGGAGCGCGAAGAACGACTGCGGCGGGAAGTTGCGGCCACGACCGACCGGGCCGAACGCGCAGCGACTCGTGTAGAGAGCCTGACAGAGGAGTTGAACCAGCTGCGTCGCACTGCGCGCGATGAGCGTGACAACGGTGACAAACTCCGTGAGGAACGGAGCCGTCGAATCCGTCTGGAGCGTGAGTCTCGCGATGTGACACAGGAATTGGCGCGACTTAAGGCGGAGTATCTCAAGCTCGATGCACGTATGCGAGACGTGGCTCAGCGCGATGGTCGACCGGGACCTCCCGTGGGCAACCTGGCAGAGTTGGAGAATCTGGCACAGATGGATCCCAATCGCCTGCTGGGCTTGCCTGTGGACGCCACCGAGGCAGATCTGGCACAGGTACGTCGGCGGTTTGCTGCCGCCTTCCATTCGGATCGAACGTCTCAGCTGTCGCCTTGGGTGGGCGAACTTTTTGACCAACTTCTGGGGGTGGTTAACGCCGCCTGCGATCGTCTCCGCCGCTGAACCGACAGAGACGGTTCGACAGCTACAGGGGGAAACGAGAACGGCCCGCACCACAAGTGGCGCGGGCCGTTCCCATGCATGAATCGATCCAGTTGTCGAGTCGACTAGGCCGCTCTGCCCATCATCTGATCCAGCCGTCTTGAGATTTGAGAGAGGGACAGCCCCTCCGTCACCCGCATCTCATGTATCAGGTGCTTGAGCAGTATAACTTCGGCCATGTCGTACAGATCCTTGTTGCCCTGACAATCCGCAACTTTGAGCAAACCTTTGGACTTGTATTCCCGCATTTGGTGAATCGACTTGCCGAACAGCCGTGCTGCGTCTTCAATGCCGATCAGCTTCGTCTTGCGCGCTGCCATTGATAAAGACCTCCTTGTCTTTATGTGACATGTGCGGGGAGATGATACCATGTTATACTAAGTGTATCGGCCCAAGCAACTCAAGCTTTAGAAGAAAGAGTGGGCGGCTGTTACTGTGCGCCTTAACTGCGCTCTAGAAGCTCGATTTCATACCCATCAGGATCATCAATGAAGGCCATCTTTCTGCCTGCGGGGAAGGTCTGCCGCCAGTCGGCCGGCCAGATCTCCAAACCGTCCTTCTCGAGGGTATCGCAGCAGGCGATGAGATCGTCCACGCCAATCGCGAAGTGCAGCAGATCTGCCGGTACGGTCAACTCGTAGTCCGCCGACCATGTGAACTCGATCGTGTGCTCATTTCCTGGCAATGAGAGATGGGCAACATGGTTCCCGGCTGGTGACTTGTCCGTCCGACTCTGAAGTTCAAATCCGAGATGCCGGCAGTACCAATCGATCGACTTGTCCAGATCACTCACACGGACCCGAGTGTGCAGGAATTGTGCCATCGGTCGTCCTTTCGCAGAATGGGAGAGGGAAAATTGGTTGATCACCTCAACTTGTTGTTGCACAGACTGTTGCCCTTGTGCGTATGAGGTGAGGCGGTTGCGCGCAGGTTTGCGTGTCCTACATTCGTGCCAAGCGCATAGACAAAAGCGGCGCCTCCCTGAGGGGACGCCGCTTCGCATTATTGCAGTTTCGAAACTGCTGCTTTGAAATTGCTGTATCGAAACAGCTGCTTTGAATTATGTGGTGCCGATGAAGGGACTCGAACCCCCACTCCCTTGCAGGAACATGGACCTGAACCATGCGCGTCTACCAATTCCGCCACATCGGCATGCTGCGGTACAGCGGTCGGGCCACTTGGTCAGGCCGCTTTCTCGAGCAAGACAAGAAAGTAATCGGCGACCCGCAGCGCCGTCAAGGCAGTTTCTTTCATTATCACTTACGCGATTTGGTGTCATGCAATGGCCAAGAATGATAAGGAC
Source organism: uncultured Gemmatimonadaceae bacterium (assembly GCA_937919035.1). Lineage (GTDB taxonomy): Bacteria > Latescibacterota > UBA2968 > UBA8231 > UBA8231 > UBA8231. Next base: position 8,987 of record CALFPI010000566.1, on the reverse strand, counting down.
TCGGCAGGACCTGGGACGCACCTGATCGCGCAGAATCGGCGGGCTCGCTACGACTACGAAATACTTGATACGTACGAGGCCGGGTTGGCCCTCCTGGGAACGGAGGTCAAGTCGCTGCGTATGGGCAAGGCCAACCTCACGGATGGCTATGCACGGATAGAACGCGGGCAAGCATTCCTCAATGGCGTTCGCATCGAACCCTATGCCGGCGGAAACCAGTTCAATCACGATCCCGAGCGATCTCGCAAGATGCTGCTGAATCGCGTGGAGATCCGTCGCATCGTTGGGGATACAGCTGAAAAAGGGCTGACCCTGATTCCTTTGCGCCTCTATTTCAAGGGTGGAAGGGCAAAGGTGGAAATCGCAGTTGTCCGCGGAAAGCGCGAATACGACCGGCGGAATGAGATCGCCAAGCGTGATGCCGACCGCGCCATCGACCGGGCCCTGGCCAGCCGGGATTGATGCCGTGAGCGAATCGCAGCGAATTTCAACCACTCCCGGCGACCACGCCGGGTCATCTGCACCGTGCCCGAAGTGCGGAGGTCACGGCGTGCAGTACGATCCTCATGTCGAGGTCGGACGTTTCGGACAGTTGGACGTCTGTGAGTGTATCGCCACACAGTGTCGTTGCGGGGCGCGCCCGCCATTCCAGTATTGGGATGATGATTCTCAGCGTTGCTGGTGCCCTTGCCAGAGCGCACGTCGCCGCCTGGCCAACGTCAAGGAACTGTTCCGCCAGGCAGACATGCCATCACGCTTCCGCTTCAAGTTTCGTGGCGACTACAGCGACTTGGGTCCCGATGGACGGTCCCTTCAGGTGGCCCGCTGTGTGCGGCCCGTGCTCAATATCATGACGGCTCTGGTCGATGACGACCGTGAACCACAACGGGGGTATCTGCTGCTGGGTCCTCCTGGTACAGGCAAGACACTGCTTGCCTGTATCCTGTTGAATGAGTTGATGTTGCGCCGCGCCCGGCCGGGGCGCTTCGTCAACCTTTCACGCAAGTTCTTTCAACAACTGAGAGATACCTACTCGCAGGACAGCGAGCACTACGGCAAGACCTTTCAGATCCTTGAGCACATGTGCAACATTCCCTATCTGATTCTCGACGACTTCGGTGTGCAGCGTGGTACCGAGTGGGAGACTGAGATGTTGTACGACCTCGTCGATGCACGTTATGGTGACGAGAATTTCACCATCGTGACATCCAACCAGTCCCGCGCCGAGTTGGAACAGGTCGCTGGTGGCCGGGTCTTGTCACGCTTGGTAGAGATGTGTTATGTCGTCGACATGCAGGGACAGGACTACCGCCAGTTCCTGATCTCGTGACCACAGGCCCGCCCCCTCAGAATTGATCAGGAGCTGCATGATCCGCCAAGATGGCCGCACCGCAGAGCAATTACGCGCAGTCAAGATCACTCCCGGATATGTAAATACTGCCCCGGGAGCTGTGCTCATGGAGATGGGGCAGACCAGAGTGCTTTGCACGGTCTCTGTGGAAGACCGGGTGCCGCCTTTCCTCGTGGGGAAAGGGAAGGGGTGGCTCACGGCCGAATACGGAATGCTGCCCGGGTCCTCTCCTCAGCGGGTTGCTCGGGAGTCATCCACGGGGCGTCCAAATGGGCGCACGCGCGAAATCCAGAGGCTTATCGGACGTTCCCTGCGAGCGGCCGTTGACCTGACACGCCTAGGCGAGCGGACACTTTACGTCGACTGTGACGTCCTCCAGGCAGACGGGGGCACGCGCACCGCATCGATCACGGGCGCCTGGGTTGCCCTGGTTCTGGCAGTACGGCAACTATGCAAAGACGGCAGCCTGGGCGACGAAGACGTGATAGTGGCGCAGATCGCCGCCGTCAGTGCGGGTCTGCTTGGTGGCGAGGCTCTGTTGGACTTGTGTTACAGCGAAGATTCACAGGCAGACACCGATATGAACGTGGTGATGACAGCCGCTGGGGGCATCATCGAGTTACAGGCCACGGCGGAACGGGCCCCCTTTACTCGTGAGCAGTCACAGTTGTTGCTGGATTTGACTTCGGAAGGGATCAAGCAACTCGCGGATGCACAGTGCCAGGCAGTCGCTCTCTGATGGCCGCAAAGGCTGGGAAAAACAGCATCTTGCAGATGGTTTCCGTCTCCATTGAGCAGCTTGACATCCGTTGACGACGCCGTTTACCTTACGTCAGTGGTTGCCTGATAATAGATAATAGTTGAGTGGTGTTTGCTGCAGGTGACTGCTGGAATTGAGCTGCCGAAATTGAGCTGCCGAAATTGAGCTGCCGAAATTGAGCTGGCTGTTTAGAGGTGATCACAATTTGAGAGATGATCAGGGGGGCCCTGATCATTGGATGGCACGTGACCTGAGCAGCAACAGTCGAGGTGGAGCGGATGGCTGAGCAGGCGAAGGTTCCCTATCGGGACTCCGAAGATTCTCTTGGAAGTTACCTGGGAGAGATCTCCAATTCGCGCCCCCTTTCGGGCGCCCAAGAAGTGTGCCTTGCCCAGCGCATCAAGGCTGGCGACGAGGCCGCTCGCAACCAATTGGTCGAAGCAAACCTCCGGTTTGTCGTCAGTGTAGCCAAGGAATACCAGAACCGTGGGGTGCCGTTGTCCGACCTGATCAGTTCGGGCAATGTGGGGCTTATCACAGCAGCCGAACGCTTTGACGAGGAGAAGGGCTTCAAGTTCATCTCCTACGCCGTCTGGTGGATTCGTCAGGCAATACTGCAGACGCTGGCCGAACAGTCACGGACGGTTCGCCTGCCTCTCAACAAGATCGGTCTGCTGTACAAGATCTCAAAGGCATCCCGGTTGCTGATGCAGGAACGTACTGAAGCTCCCGACCCGGAAGATATCGCCGCGCAACTGGACGTCACTGTCGAGGAAGTCAAGGAGACGATTCTTCACGGTCGAGCCGTGCGTTCTCTGGACGCGAGCTTCCGTGAAGAGGAAGAACAGAACCTGCTCGATATTCTCCCTGACGAGCGGCAGGATTCGCCTGAGAGCGAAGTCATGAAGGGTTGCCTGCGCCACCAGATCGAGAGTGCTCTGGCGAGTCTCGTCGGGCGTGAAGCAGAGATTGTACGGTTGTATTTCGGGTTGGATGGCGAAGAACCGATGACCCTGGACCAGATCGGCGGGCGCTTCGGCCTCACCCGTGAGCGTGTGCGGCAAATCAAGGAAAAAGCACTGCATCGTCTGCGGCACCCCAGTCGTTGCGATCAGTTGCGTACGTATAGTAGGGCGTAGGAACCGTCGGCAAGAGACAATTGTCGGCGTTGTTTTACTGGGGCCTCCTCACCCCGGGCGTAACTGAATAGAGCAGGTGTTGAGGCTTGGACCCGTTCCCCACGGGATGGCCGCCACATCTGTGAGATAAACCCTGTTGGCCAGGAAGTTTTTTGGATGTTGAGCGGATCGTGTGCCCCCACACGTCCACCCGACGTATACCCGTCAGTTCAAGCCCCGACGTCCATTTGAGGAGGTGTGTCCACAGTGTCTTCAGATACAGCTGTTGGTGAAGACGAGTTGTTACGGTCGATCGAAGAGGTCGAAGATCGAATCAATATTTTCCGCAAGAAGGTTCGCGCTGTGTTGGCGTCGGTGCAGCCCGACAGTGGCGAAGACGCACGCGAAGAGAAGGCCTGATCCTCTAACATCGTAGTCGAACAGGGGGTGGCACCGTAGCGGTGTCACCCCCCCTTTTTCTTGAGTGTCAGCTGCCCCAGGCAGGTTTGTGGATTGTCCGGCAATCTGCTACGTTTACACGCTGTTCCAACCCTTTGGCGCTTGCCTTTCTCCCACCGAATTCATTGATGCATAAGCCATGCTGAGCGACCTGGAACTCCAACAGATCTGTCGGGTGTACAAGATTACCTGCCCGGTGTGCCTCACCGTAGCGGACTTTCACCGGCTCAAGCGGGATATGGCCCGAGCCGTCAAGACAGCCGGTGACGGCTACCCGCTCACATACAAGTGGCAGAAACCCGGTTTTGATTCAGTTGATCCCAAACAGTTCTTCATGGGCGTTTGTGCCAACTGTGGCTTTGCCGGCGAGCTTGAGGACGCGGATTTTCGCCAGGCGGGCAACGCCCCGGATTCCTACCGAAAAGATTTCGAGGAGGCCTGGCTCAATCAGTTCAAGGACGCTGCCACGGCGGGCAAGGGTGCTGCCCAATCATTGCTCAAGCGAGTGGCCGACAGCGATGAGCTACTGAATGCGATCGCTCAGGTGCATCTTGGCATCATCTCTCAATGCAGCCGAAGAAGGGTTCTGCCCGGTCCGATCGCTCGCCTCTATCTGCGCATCTCCTGGCTGTTCCGCGACCGGGAGCGCTTCTACGCGAACTCTGATCTCGAGGAGATCGGCTCCAGTCTGAAGAAGTGTCGTTCCCGGTGGGACAAGGAACTCCCGAACCACGATGACTACCCGGTTCGGCCCATGGTGGTTGTTGACGAGATTGAAGCCTTGCGCATGGCACGGGCCTTCTTTGAACGCAACTACGAGACGCTCAAAGAAGCCAAGGTTGAAGATGAGTTACGCCTGCGCTATCTGTTGGCGGAGATCGGATTCCGCCTCTATGAGTTGAGCAACGACGCCACGGATCACAAGAAGGCGGCCAGTTTTTTCTCCGGCACAATGCAGAAGTGCCTGAGTATCATCTCGGACAAGACAATCGTTGGCGGCATGGTCAACCGCGCCCGCGAGATGCTCGAGATCGTCGGTGAACGTGGCCGGGAACTGCGCGCGATGCACAAGGAACGCGGTGGCAGTGATGCTGAGGCAGGCGATACCGATACCGTCACCGACCAACCAGCAACCGCAAAAAAGACAGCAACGCCGAAAAAGCAAGCCAAATCGGGCAAGGGAACGGCCAAACCAGACGGCAAGAGTCCGAAGCCGGAAAAAAAGCCCCCCGCAAAGGCTGAAGCAGCGGCATCCACGGGGGACACCGAGGAATCAGCAGGTCCAGAGCGTGATCGGATGACGCGCGAAATCGTTGTACTCACCCAGGAGGTGGGTACATTGACGGAGCGCGTCGTGGAGCTCGAAGCAGACAACAAAAAGTGGCGCCAGTTGATCGGCCGTGATGCACTTACCGGACTGCCCAACAGGATCTCGTTGTTCCGCATCCATCTCCCCAAGGTAATTCGGGAGTTCGCTTCTGCTGGACCCTTTTCCTGTATCGCGATCGGCCTTGATCAACTGATAAAGGTCAATCAGGATTTTGGTTGGCCCATAGGCGACAAGATGTTGCAGGCCTCGGCTCGTGGCCTGCGCAAATTCGTTCAGGATGGCGACGACCTCTATCGATTGGATGGGGCCAATTTCGTCATCGCCGGACCCATGGATCAAAACGTGGCGCGACAACGGGCCACTGAGATGCGTCGTGCTCTTGGTGGCAGTTCTGTGCGCGTGGATGATACCGCTATGCCCCTGGCCTCGAGTCTCGGGGTTGTCAGTGTCGAGCAGACCTCAGGTCGTGGCTCCGACGCGGAAAGCGCCAACGCGATCTATACGGCTTTGTTGCAGGCACTGTATCAAGCCAAACGGAAGGGCGGCAACACCGTGGAAACCCACAATATCACCCGGTTCTGACAAGAAGGGGACGTCACCATGAGCGACTCTCTGAAGGCAGAACTGGAGTTCGCCGTTGATACGGCATGGGCTGTGGGACGTATCGCTCTACGCTATTTTCAGACAGGTGTGCAGGCAGATATGAAGTCTGACGATTCGCCCGTAACCATCGCCGATCGCGAAGCTGAATCCGAGATTCGCAGGCGTTTGCACGAGGCCTATCCTGCCGACGGATTGGTCGGCGAAGAGTTCGGTGAAGATGTCGGCTCCTCCGGGCGGCGTTGGTTCATCGATCCCATTGACGGCACCAAGTCATTCGTCGCCGGTGTGCCCCTGTTCGGCGTGCTGCTGGGTCTGGAGGATGTTGACGGTTCGATTCTGGTTGGAGCAGTTTACCTGCCGGCACTCGACGACATGGTCTTTGCCGGGCGTGGCGAGGGCGCCTGGTGGAACGGACGCAGAGCCCGTGTGTCGGGAATAACCGACCTGTCTGCGGCGACGGTGTGCTATACCTCTTCCACCAGCTTTGCGCGGCACAACCGCCAGGGCGCCTGGGAGGCTCTGACGCGGCACACCAGGCTCGCCCGGGGCTGGGGCGACTGTTACGGCCATGTGCTTGTCGCCACGGGCCGCGCCGAGGCGATGCTGGACCCGATCATGAATCCTTGGGATTGCGGGCCCTTTCCTGTGATTCTCGAGGAAGCCGGGGGTTCATTTACCGACTGGCAGGGGACGACGACAATTCACGGACCTGATGCGGTATCTACCAATGGTCATCTCCGTGACGAAATTCTCGGCCACCTGCGCGCCTGATCCCTCCACGGGAGGCTCCTCCAAGCCACCGCCAACCCAACCGGCACGGCGCGTCAGAGAAGTGCTCGCGCAGACGGTGCGAGGCGCCTACTCGCACGATTGTGCCGATGCGGCGGCGGCAATGGCTTTTGATTTTGTTTTCGCCGTCTTCCCCGGTGTTATCGTCCTCACGGCGTTGCTGGCCGTTATGGATATTCCCGTCGAAGCCTTTGGTTCTGTGCTCCATGATTTCGGTGTTATGATCCCCGGGCCACTCATTCAGGTAATTGAGGACAATCTCAGACATGCCGCAGGAGCACCACAGTCCTTCTTTGCCCTGGGCATCCTTGGTGTGATCTGGCCCGCGTCTGCAAGCATGTCGACAACCATGTCGGCACTGAACCGCGCCTACGGGACCTCTGAGGACCGTACCGTGTGGTTTCGTCGCCTGCTGTCGCTCGTACTTATCATCAGCCTTGGACTTTCGCTTGTTGTGCTGTTCAACCTCATCGTGTTCAGTCAGCAGGTAGATGTCTGGCTGGCCAACCACTGGGCATTGTCGATGCAGATCCCGTCGTTGGCAGGCTTGTTACGCCACACTGCCGGTGTTACCGGGACACTGGTTGTCGCCGCAATTATCTACCGCGTGGCGCCTGATGTGCCCCTGGGTTGGCTTGACGTGCTCCCTGGATCGCTCCTGTTTCTAGCCCAGTGGACGCTGATCGCCGGAAGTTTCGGCTACTACGTGCATAACTTCAGCTACTATAACGTGCTCTACGGGGTTCTTGGCGGCGTCATCATCATGTTGCTCTCCGCCTACCTCGTGTCCTTCACACTGCTGCTCGGAGGAGAGTTGAACGGTGTGCTTCACCGCCAGCGCCAACAGGGCCGTTTGCCCTGGGGAACTCGGCATCTGCACCCGACGCAGCAGTGACTGAATTCATAGCCCCGGCACCCCGACCCGGAGACTGAACCATGAAATTGCGTACTTCCGCTGTGTTCACCCTCGCCGTTGTACTCCTGGCAGGACTCGGCCTGGGATGTGGCGAACGCCCCGACGAGTTGGGACCGTATGTCCAGAAGCTGAAAGAAGTCGACCCCTACAACAGGAAGCTCGTAGAGTATCGAAACTTCTTGAAGGCTGATGAGACAGAAAAGGCCGCCACACTGCGGCAGACAATCGAGGCATACCGGGCTGACCTGGAAACCTTCGGGCAGACAAATGACAAGGTGATCCTTGCGGGGCACAATGCGCTCAAACGCAAACTGGAAGAGGCCTTGAAGAAGATCGTCCAACCTGATTTTCCAACATTCATGATCAGCGCGATGAAGCAGATCAATCTGATTGAGAGTGGCTATCAGGCCCACATCGAGGCTCTGAAGAAGCGCTGGGACGACGAAGGCCGCACAGACGAGTTCACCCTCGCCTGGCCGACAGGAGAGTAGCGCAAAAATCAGAGGTTGCTTACGCTGACGGGTCAATTCAGCGGACCGGCGGAACTCGTCCGGTCAAGATAGTTGCAGGGCAACGCGAATACATCGGGTTGCCCTGCTTTCTTTTCAAACAGGTACAGGCCGTCGAATGTGCGGCCATGGAGATCGATGCTACCCGCCGCTGAAATAGTACTCGCCCACATGAGTCGGCCCACGTACCGTCCCGTTAAGTTGAAGGACCTGGCCCGCGAACTTGGGGTAGAAGGTGACGAGTACCGTTCTCTACGCCTGCTGATGCACGAACTGGAGGCAGAAGAGAAAGTCACCCGTGTTCACAAAGGCCGATATGCCGTGCCTGCTGCCTTGGTGCGTGCATGGGGCCGTCTCCGCATGCACGAGCGTGGTTTTGGCTTTGTTGCCCGTTCAGGTGCTGAGGCAGATGTGTTCGTCGCTGCAGGGCAAATGCTGGATGCTGTTGACGGAGAATGGGTGGAGGTCGAGATCAGCGAGCCCGGGGACGGCTATGAGCGCCTACCCAAAGGCCGCGTCACCGAAGTTCGTCGTCAGCCCGTTGGCGAACGTGTTGGGACGTTCCGCCGTCGTGGGCCCCACGGGTTGGTAGCCACTGATGATCTGCTGGTATCACTGGAGTCTCCGCCACCTGCGGACGTCAAGGATGGCGATCTGGTCGTGGTCGAGGTCGATGCAGCTCTCAGCCCAGCGAGTATGGGCAAAGGCGCCGCCCCACGTTCCGGTCGGGCCCAAAGAGGACGGATCGTTCGTGTGCTTGGGGATCCCGCTGACCCGCGACATGATTTCGATACGGTAAGTCTTGCTCACGGGATCTCGGCAACCGACAGCGCGCCAGCCATTGCTGAGGCGGAGGCGATGGTAGCCAGCGCCGACGAAGACCGGCAACGCGAACTGCCGAAAAGGCATGATCTCCGAGAGTTGACTGTCGTCACGATCGATCCGGATGAAGCGCGTGATTTCGACGATGCCGTGTCGGTAGAAACTCTCGACTCGGGAGAGATGAGGTTGGGTGTCCATATTGCCGATGTGGCACACTACGTTCCTCGTGGTGGCGCAATTGATGAGCAGGCACGCGAACGTACTACATCGACCTACATGCTCGACCGGGTTGTGCATATGCTGCCTCGGCCATTGGCCGCAGAGCTCTGC
>CALFPI010000565.1 GCA_937919035.1 uncultured Gemmatimonadaceae bacterium | reverse complement strand
CGCCGAGCATGACCTACCCCGGTGGCGAGAACATTCACCTGCCCTGGGAACAGCCGATCCAGATCGTTGAATACAACCCTGACGCCGACTTCAATCCATACGCCCGCGGTGATGATGCCAACAAGGGGCACTACGCCTACGGGTTTTTCCTCGACGGCATGGCCGGTGCCGAGCGTTCGACCTTCGACGCCGGGGCACACTGGGTCGATGACAACAATCGGCACGTGCAGATGTACGAGGGACTGACACCGACCAACCTCGGCGTCGACGTGCAGTACCGCATCCGGCAGTATTCGATCAACACGGCCAACCTGAACGACTTCATTGCCATTGAAATGGGGTTGACCAATACGGGTGAGGTCGACATCGACGCGGATGGCACAGTGGATCGCAGTGGCAACCGCATCAACGCGCTGACGTTGAGTATGCGCCACGAGCCGATCAACTCGATGACGAACGGTGTCAACGGCCGCCGCGGTGCCAGCGGTTGGTACACGGGGCCCGCCTCAGGCTACGATGCAACACCGGATGCCGATGGCAACCCCTGGGACGTGCCGGTGATCTTCACCGGGCCAACGAACGATCTGACCAAGGGTGCCGGTCCTGACGGTGTGCCCTGGGCAGAGGATGGCTCGCGTCGTCTCGGTGCGACGGTGAACAGGCGTGGTATCTACTACGACATCTATGCCGGTTTCCAGTTCATCGCCGCCAAAGAGGGCGCCCTGCCGGCGTCCGGCAGCAGTGCCGGACAGCCCGACAAGATGACGATCTACGACAGTCATCCTGTCGGCGCCGGACCGGAGCGCGGTTGGTACACGACGGTTGAAAAGGACAGTGATACACGCAACAACGCCATGATCGAACACCGCATGTCGATGGGTGTCTGGTTCGATGGTGATGCCATCGGCAACCGCGGCGATTACACCGAGCGGGACACGCCCCTGCAGAGCCTGGCCAACCTGAAGCCGGATCCGAACTGGTTTGATCCGAACGACGCCGATATTGTCAACGGCGACCCGCTGTCCTTCATCGACGCCGTGCGTCCCGAAGGAGAGCGTGGCCAACCCCGGGGCGACATGAAGTACAACGGCACCTTCATCCAGAACTGGGAGAAGGACAACGCCAGCAACTGGGCCAATGCACCCGAAGAAGGGGCCGACTGGGATGAGGGTTTCTCCATCGGCTACAACTTCGACGGCAAGCACCGCGCCGCCATCGGTCCTTTTGCTCTCGAGGTCGGCGAGACGATGAACGTCACGCTGATCGAATACGGTGGTTTCCGTCTGCAGGGCGTCCGCAAGGCGCGCAAGGCCGGACAGTGGGCATATGACAACAACTGGAACGTGCCTGCACCGCCGCCGAGTCCCGAAATGCTTGTCGCGCCAAACGTCGATGGTCGCATCGACATCAAGTGGGATGACCGGGCGCAGACGGCGGCAGACTTCGCCGGCTACAAGGTCTACCGGTCGACGCCTTTCCCGAACGTGGATTCGCAGCAGTTGGGTAGTATGCGTCTGGCCGATACCTATCACCTGCAGACGACGCCGAATATGAGCGACGCCAACCTGGCCGCTCTCGGTATCCCCAACAACCCGAACATCTCTTCTTCTGGCTACAAACAGCAGGAGCCGAATGCATCGGGTCCCTATCGCTTGATCGCCAATATTCCAGCGAGCGAGTTGGGTCGCTACACCAATCCGAACGCGGCTGTCGACGGCTATGACTATGTGTTTGAAGATGACAGCGATCTGGTCGCCTTCGGCTTCACGTACTACTACTACGTGGCGGCCTACGACAACCAGAGTGGAACGGTCGTTGATCAGCCCTTCACCTCGCTGGAGTCGCACCGTGTCAACTTCAACGGTCGCACGGGCCTGTGGGAGCAGACCTACCACTACGCCACGGCGAACGTCTTTTTCCCGGAACAGAACGACGTTCAGGGCCGCAAGGATATCGGTGCGGCGTTTGTGCTGAAGTCACCTCTGGTGTCCGCCGGGGACCTGCAGTCGGGCGTAACGAAGATCCGGGTGACACCCAACCCGTACAAGGTCGAAGCGCTGCACGACACCGGCCTTGAGCACAAGATCCTGTTCAGCAACCTGCCCACAGGTGTGAAGGTCACCATTCTGGACGTGTCGGGTCAGATCATCGACGTACTGCGCTTTGAGGGCACCAACCCGGCAGATGGTACCATCTTCTGGGATATGTTCTCCAAGGACGGGATCGAAGTCACCAGCGGCCTTTACATCTACGTGGCGGAGTATCCCGGTGGAACGCAGACCGGCCACTTCGCGATCCTGCGCTAACGAGACCGGAGAGTGAGAATGACATTCTATAAAAAGTGCGTACTGGGGCTGGCGCTGGCGGCGCTGGCAGTTGGCCCTGCGGACGCAGCACGTAAGTCCGGCCTTACTGGCGCGGCATTTCTCAAGGTTGGCGTTGGCGCCCGTGCAACAGGTCTTGGTTCGGCCTATACCACGGTCACCGGTGACGCCACCCAGATGTTCTGGAACCCGGCGGGTATCGCCATTGAGCGCGGTATGCAGGCAACGATCAACTACAATCAGTGGATCGCTGATCTCAACCACGCAGCCGTCGGTGTAAGCAAAAAATTCGGCGACTTCGGCACCGTCGGTATCGGTGTTGTCAGTCTGGGGTTGTCGGGCATCGACGCCGATCGTGACCTGGTGCCTTCGTTCATCGAGGGCTTCACCCCCTTTGATACGAATACGGGTGACTACGACTATCAGGACCTTTCTGTGGGCATCACCTGGGCCCGTCAGGTCACCGACAAACTCGCCATGGGTGTGACGGGCAAGATGATCAGCCAGTCCATCGATGACGAGAGTGCCACCGCTTTTGCTCTCGATGTGGGCGCCATCTACCACATCGGCTACCGCGGCGCCCGTATCGGTGCCCGCTTGAACAACCTGGGTCAGGACATCGACTTCTTCGATCGTCAGAGCGCGCCACTGCCGCTGATCTTCAGCGTTGGTTCTGCCATTGACATCATTGAGGAAGACGACATGGGCACGAAGTTGACGCTCATGGCGGATGCCACCAAGCCTCAGGACAGTGATCAGCTGGTCTTTGCCGCCGGCGAGTTGCAGGTTCTGCACAGGTTGAAGCTGCGTGGTGGGTACAAGTTCAACTACACCGGTGTGACGGATGACAAGACGGACGAGATCACCGGCAATTCGGGCGAGGCACTGTCGCCGAACAACCCGACGAGCATCGATTTCACCTCCGACCGCACCGAGGAAGGCTACACCCTCGGTATGGGTGTTGATGTATCGGTGTCCGGTTACGAGGTGGTTGTCGACTACGCATTCACCGAGTTCGGCATTCTCGACAACGTGCACCGCGTGTCGCTGAATCTGAGCTTCTAGGTCAGGTTCGGTTCCACCGTTTACAGGAAACGCCCCCGGGAGCCATTCCCGGGGGCGTTTTTTCATCCCTGCCAAAGGACTTGCCATGTTGCGCCGACATTTCTTCCGTGATGCCCTGGCCGTGGTGGGTGGCGCCGCCACCCTGGCTGTTGCTGCACGCGCCGGGGCCAAGGGGCTGAAGATCCCCGAGGGGGGCCAGATAGACCCGCGCGACCGCAAGTTCTGGCAAGGTGTGCGCCAGCAGTTTCCCCTGACAACGAAGCGAACCTATCTCAACACCGGCGGTCTGGGGCCATCGCCGCAGATGGCGATCGATGCCGTGCAAGAGAAAATGGAGGCGCTGGAGGAGACGTCTGAAGTCGGGCATACCCACGACCTCTGGCTGGAAATCAAGGGCCGTGCCGGTCGCCTGCTCGGTTGTGATGCAGACGAACTGGTCTACACGCGCAACACCACGGAAGGCTCCAACATCGTCTGCAATGGTCTGCCTCTGGAGCGTGGCGACGAAGTCATCACGACCACCCACGAGCACGTGGGTAATACCATCGACTGGCTTGCCCGGCAGCGGCGTGACGGCATCGTGGTGAAGACCTTCACCCCATCCATGGTGTCGGCGCAGGAAAACGTGGAGCGCATTGCGGCGTTGATCACACCCCGCACCAAGGTGCTGAGCCTGTCCCATATCACTTGTGCCACAGGGCAGATCCTGCCCATGCAGGAAATTGGCAAACTGGCAGCGGCGCACGGGCTCTGGTACTTCGTTGATGGCGCGCAGTCTGCCGGCATGATGCCCGTGGACGTCAGGAGTTGGGGCTGTCACGCCTACGCCACCAGCGGACACAAGTGGTTGCTGGGCCCCAAAGGGACGGGCCTGCTCTACGTCAGCCGCCAGGCGCAGGAGGTGATCGAACCGAAGTTCGTCGGTGCCTACTCCGCAGGTGGTGCGTGGGACATGGTCAGCACGGGGGAGTTCGCCTTCGAAAAGACGGCGCAGCGCTACGAATATGGCACCGTCAACGTGCCCCTCTTCGTCGGGCTCGGGGCATCGATGGATTTTCTGCTGCGCATCGGCATCGACAATGTGTGGCAGCACAATCATGCCATGGGGGTGGCGCTGAAAGAGGGTCTCAACGAACTCGGCGCCAAGGTGCTGTCGCCGCAGGATGAAGCGGAGCACAGCAGCATTATCACGTTCAAGATCGACAACATGCCATACCCTGAGTTGCAGAGCTTTCTCAGCAGTGAATACCAGTTGCGCACCAGAGGCATCTACGAGGGTGGCTTGAACGGTCTACGCATTTCACTGCACGTCTACAACGACTTCGACGACGTGGATCGAGTCCTCACGGGTGTACGAGCGGCGATGAAAGCGTAACTGATAACAGCCAGATTCGATTGCCTTCAGGATTTTTGCGCCTGCAATTGTGCGGCAACTTCTTCGGTCTTGCGCCAGACCCGCAGCAGGTTGCCCGCCCATATCTTGCGGATTTGCTCCTCGGAGTAACCGCGGCTCACGAGTTCTGTGGTGACATTCAGCGTCTGACTGGCGTCGAACCAGCCATCGATACCGCCGCCGCCGTCAAAGTCTGAACTGATGCCGACGTGGTCGATGCCCATGAGCTCGACGGCGTAGTCGATGTGATCGACGAAGTCCTGCACGTTCGGTGCCGGCCAGGCCGAGTTGATGGTTGTTAAGCGGGTCTCATAGTCGGCGCGCTCCTGATCGTTCAGATCCTCCAGCTTGCGCTCGGGCCCAAGGCCGAAGGCTGTTCGCAGAGCCTGCAGGGCGGCGCCCTTCTCGGGCGGATCCACCTTCACATACAGGCCGAAGGCAACCGTCTGCAGTACCCCGCCATTGTCGCGCAGGGCCAGCAACTGTTCGTCGTCGAGATTCCGCGGATGGTCGGCCAGGGATCGAACACCCGAGTGTGAGGCGATGACGGGGGCCTGAGACAGGCGCACCGCGTCGAGCATGGATTGCCTGGAGATATGTGACACGTCGACCATGATGCCGACGCGGTTCATTGCGGCGATGACCTGTTCACCGAAGGGGCTGACACCGCCGTGCTCCGCGGTGCTGTCATCCCAGGCGCGCGGCGTGGCAGAGTCGCAGATGTCGTTGTGCCCGCCATGGGCCAAGGTGATATAACGGGCACCAAGCGCATGGTAGCGGTCAATCAGGGACAGGTCCCGACCGATGACGAAGCCATTCTCGATGCCGATGGCGGCGACCTTCCTGCCGGCGGCATGAATACGTGCAACATCATCGGCGCTATAGGCCAGTTCGATCCGCTCCGGGTACAGCTTTTCCGTCACCCGGTGAATGGCGTCGAATTTCACCATGGCGGCGGTGTGGGCGGCGGCGTTGGCGCCGGCGTCCCGTGCCTTGGTCTGGCGGACGTAGACGATCCAGAATACGGCATCGAGCCCCCCCTCCTCCATCTTCGGCAGATCGACCCGGTAGCGGCCGCGAAGCCCGGGATCG
>CALFPI010000564.1 GCA_937919035.1 uncultured Gemmatimonadaceae bacterium | reverse complement strand
CGGCGGCGGCGATCAGGCGGGGGCTCTGCCCTCGTACGGCGAGCCACTCCAGGACCTTCTCCTCGAAAGCCGCAATGGGTGTGTGCGGCAACCACAACTCGGGTGAGACTCCACCGGAGAGAATGAAATCCGCCCCCGCTTCCTGGCGGCACTCTGCCGGTGTCAGGTCGCCCATCGGTCTGGGTGTGATGGCATCGCCACAGTCGGCACCGGTGGCGCGGATCATGTCGATGGCGCCGCGCAGGCGGCCATCTATATGCACAGCAACGTATTTGCCCGCGCCGTGCAGCCGACGAACGGCCTCGGTGTAGTACTCGCGTGAATAACGGGCAAAGAAGGCGGGGGGCTGAATATCGCTGGAGAAGTTGTCGCCCATGATGATGATCTGCGCCGGTGACTCGCAGAGCAGATCGATCAGTTCGAGGTTGTTGGCGTTGACCACCGCCACCGCCTGCGCCAGAGCGTCGGGCAGGTCGACGGTGGCATACGCCACCTGTTCCACCCCCATCCAGTAATTGAGCAGGTGGCCCATCGTGCTGTAACCGGCCGACAGGTAGACCACCCCCATATCACCAACGTAGTCATCCCAGGCGTGGAACCGATCCCACAGAGGTGCGTACGTCCGACCTGCCATGGCCCGGGCGAAGATGTTGAGATCCTCCACACTGCGGATCCCCCACTGACTGATACCCCAGGCGTAGGTCTGCTCATCCCAGCGGCGCGCGCGCTCGATGACCCCATCGGGTGTCTCGATGCGCCAGAGGATTTCGTCGACGCCTTGTCGCTGGCGCCTGGTGGTCGTCGCCGCTACATCGGCGGCGAATGTCGTTGCGTAAAAGGAGCCCAGATTGGGCATGTAGAAGCCGACGCCGGCCTGCCGGTGATAGTCGATCAGGGCATGCTCGGGGTGGTCGTAGACCGCACTCAGGTCCCAGGGCAGGCGGTTCTTCCAGTAGAACCAGTGGGACAGGTCCAGCATGAACGGGGCGACATCAGGTGTGTCGCCCCGGTACACGGCAAGAATGCGCTCACGCTGGGTCATGGGCTGTTTCGGCGGGCTTACTCTTCGGCGATCATCGAGTCGTAGAACTTGACGATGTCGCCGCGATCTTTCGACGCATTGAAGGCCATACCCGAACGCGGGTGCTCGTTGCGTATTCCTGTGACCATGTAGGGGTAGTCGTACCCCCACATCAACTTTTCGCGCATCGGCTCGATGTGCTCCTGGATACAGGCCAGCACCGGACGCAGATGGTAGTTGGGGTTGTGCAGGAAGCTGAGCAGCAGTTCAAGCTGGCAGTTGCCGGCGGCACGGCCAAGACCGGCGAAGCTGGCATCGAGGTAGTTGGCACCTTTGATGATGGCCTGAATGGTATTGGCAAAAGCCAGCTGGCGGTTGTTGTGACAGTGGATGCCGACCTCCTTGCCGGTCCCCTTCAGCACGGCCAGGTGCTTCTCAACCAGCGCCTCAATCTGCTCGGAGTAGAGAAAGCCGAAACTGTCCACCACATAGATGACGTTTACCGGGGTCTCAGCAAGCATCTCCAGGGCTTCATCGAGCTCGCGCTCGGCGAGAGTCGAGCCCGCCATGATGTTGACACACGTCTCGTAGCCCTTGTTGTGGGCATCCTCGACCATACGGATTGCCGTGGGAATCTGGTGGATGTAGCAGGCGACACGGATCATGTCGAGGACACTCTGGTCCTTGGGCAGAATGTCGGTCTCGTAGTCGCTCTTCTCGGCATCGGCCATGGCCGACAGCTTCAGCGAAGTGTCGTTGTCACCGACGATGCGCCGCAGGTCCTGCTCACGGCAGTGCCGCCAGGGACCAAAATCCTTCTTCGGGAACTGAGTCTGCGAGTTGATGTAGCCGATCTCCATATAGTCGACACCGGCAGCGACGTTGGCCTCGTACACGGCACGTACCACATCGTCGTCGAATTTGGAGTCGTTCATCAGACCACCATCACGAATGGTGGCGTCGAGGACCTTGATTTCCTTGCGGTAGGACAGCCAGCGCTCGGCGGCGGACTCGGATTCAGTCATCTCTTGCTCTCTTCAGTCTGCTGGAATTGGTCGCGGAATATGCCGAATAAGGTCGGCCCACGTGCGCATGGGCGCCAGACTTTGATCCGGCGTCAGCCGCATCAGCTGTCAAGATCGACCGTCGGCAGGTAACGGGGGGCCTGCCGATGCCGGGTGAGCTGCTCAAAGGCATAGGCCAGGCGGATGAGCGTCGCCTCACTCCAGGCGGCGGCGAAGAAGGAGATGTTCACCGGCAGACCGAAGACGTAGCCCATGGGCACGGTGATATGCGGGTACCCCGCTACAGCCGCCGGGGATGAACAGCCGCCCAGGCCATGGTCACCGGTGACCAGATCGGTGTGCCATGCCGGCCCCCCGGTGATGGCAACGATGGCATCCAGTTTGTGGTCTCGCAGGGCGGCATCGATGCCCTCGGGGCCGGACAGACGTTTGCTCGTCGCCAGAGCCTCGAGATAGGCGGCTTCCTGCAGGTCCCCTTTCTCCTCGGCCTGTTCGAAAATTTCCTGCTGGAAGAAGGGCATCTCTTCAGAGGCATGATTGCGATTGAAATCGATGAGCCCCGCCAGCGACTGCGCGGGCAGATCCGGCCGTCCCGCCAGATAGGCGTTGAGATCGGCCTTGAACTCGTAGAGCAGCACCTCGTATTCGGCATCGCCGTACTCGCCCTTGTTGGCCAAGTCGATGTCCAGCACCTCGGCCCCCGCACCCCGCATGGCCTGCAGCGCGTCCTCCAGCAGGGCATCACACTTCTCATGGAAACCCGTGTAGTTGCGCGCCACACCCAGACGGGCGCCGCGCAAGCCGTCCAGCAGCAGGGACGCCGTCAGATCTGCAGGCATGCGCCCTGCCGCTGCGGCCGTGGCCCCATCCCGCGGATCAGCCCCGGCGATCGCCGCCAGCACTGCCACTGCGTCGGTGACGGTGCGGGCCATGGATCCCGCCGTGTCCTGCGAGTGGGCAATGGGGATGATGCCGGTGCGGCTCACCAGACCCAGTGTCGGTTTGAACCCGACGATGCCATTGGCGTTGGCGGGACAGACGACAGAACCGTCGGTTTCGGTGCCAATGGCAGCGCCGCACAGGCTGGCAGCCACTGCGGCGCCGGATCCTGAGCTCGAGCCGCAGGGATTGCGGTCCAGGGCGTAGGGATTGCGCGTCTGGCGGCCCACACCACTCCAGCCGCTGGTGGAGCGTGTCGACCGAAAATTGGCCCACTCGCTCAGATTGGTCTTGCCCAGCAGCACGCAACCGGCGGCACGCAACCTGGCAGCGACAGCGGCATCTCCGGCGGCACGCGACCCGGCCAGTGCCAGCGACCCGGCGGTTGTCGCCATGCCGTCGCCCGTGTCGATGTTGTCCTTCAGCAGGATGGGGATGCCGTGCAGAGGCCCACGGGGCCCGCGCGCCTGCCGTTCGCGATCCAGGGCCTCGGCGATGTCGAGAGCTTCCGGATTGAGGGCCAGGACACTGTTCACCGCCGGACCGGCGCGATCTACACGTTCGATCCGATCGAGATACTCCTGCGCCAGCGACCGCGCCGTGCGCTCCCCCGCTGTCATCGATTGCTGCAACTGCGTGATCGTTGCTTCCGCGACATCGTCGTCGGCGGGTGTGCCGCCGCCCCGCCCTGGACCGCCGGCACCTGTGGTGGCCGCTGCCGGTGTCGCCATCACACCGGACGCCAGCGCTGCGGCACCGCCGGCGGCGCTGGTTGCGAGGAAATCTCGTCGACTCATGTCGCTGTGCTCCTGATCATCCATCATTTCTCTCCACCGGGCTGACAGGCAAGGACCGATACGATATACTGGCGAGGAAAAGTGTGCGAACGCGAGAAACTCAGGAGGTACCGCACCTATGCAGGCCAAACCACTGCAGGACCGGGTTGCCGTCGTCACAGGTGCTGCCCGGGGCATCGGCTACGCAATTGCCCGGCGCCTCGTCGACGAGGGGGCGCGGGTGATCATCGTGGACGTCGACGCTCAGGGGGCGGCACGGGCGGCGGCGGAACTCGGCGGCGACACACGGGCGATCACCGCCGACATCAGCCGCGAGGCGGATGTGGATCGCGCCTTTGCGCAGGTCGTCAGCGACGCCGGCCACCTCGATATCCTGGTGAACAATGCCGGCATCGTCGGTACGGATACACCCGTGCACGACCTGCAGGTGGATGACTGGGATCAGGTACTCAACATCAACCTGAAGGGCACGTTCCTTTGTTCCCGCGCCGCCGTGCGCCACATGATCCCACGGAAGTCGGGTGTCATCGTGTCGATGGCGTCGATTTCGGGCAAGGAGGGCAATGCCAATATGGCGCCTTACTCGGTGTCGAAGGCGGGTGTCATCTGCTTTACCAAGTCCCTCGCCAAAGAGCTGCTCGAACACGGCATCCGCGTCAATTGTGTGGCGCCGGCGTTGATCGATTCGCCGCTGCTGGATGGTATGGACGAAGAACGCGTGGCGTTTCTGACGTCGAGGATCCCCATGGGTCGGTTGGGCCAGCCCGATGAGGTGGCGGCGACGGTGCTGTTCCTCGTCTCCGACGAATCCACATTTACCACGGGCGCCTGTTTCGACGTCAGTGGGGGCCGCGCCACCTACTGAGATCTCGCCCCCGCCTCCTCGGCACCAAAGAGGAAGGACAGGAGGGTGAAACGCCGGCCCCTCGTCACGCGTGTCACCTCGTGCAGATGGGCGCAGGCGAAGACCACGGCGCCCCCCGGTTCGGGCCGGTACAGATGCGGGCCGAACTCGGGAAAACGCAGATGTCCGCCATCGTAGTCATCATTCAGATTCAGCGTCAGGGCGAAGCGCCGATGGGCCGTGGTGGGACTCAGGTTGTCTCGATGCGGGTGAAAGAAGCCGCTGGAAGCTGAGTCGTAGCAGGCGATCTTGAAGCCCTCGAAGCGCGTCGCCCGATAGGCGAAGGCACGCTGGATTTCGGGCATCACGCGACGGCCGATGGTGGTGGACAACATCTTCATCAGCTTGTCATCGGCCACGACATGATCGCGACGACTCTTGTTCTGGTGGTCGATCGATTCCTGCCGCGCCTCGCCCTGTGACTGCTCGACGCCGGTTTCTTCGTTGCCCTGATCCCAGACCTGCTGCAGAAATTCACAGATCTGTCCGTCCAGTATGTTGTCGATCAGCAACACCGGCGCCTGTGCGCGGATCTCCATAGGCTCGATCTGCCGGCGCGCCTCCTGCAGCAGCAACCCCGCTGCGGTTGCCGCAGCGGCGCCATCGGCGGGGCGCACCGATCCCAGGACACGAAGATTGGCATCCAGCACAAGGACGACACTGGTCCCTGCCCCATCGAGTCGGTATGCCGAGACGACGGCCCCGGTCTCGTCGAGAAACACGGGAAAGGACAGCGCTGCCGTGTGTGTCTGCGAGGTCACGCCGAATGTGAGCGGATCCCCCGCCTGCCGCAGTCTGAGCAGCAGCTGCTCCACGAGTTCGACCGGACCGTCCCCCGGAAACACCAGCAGACAGGGCGCCCCGCCGGCGCGGGCATAGAACCGGGTCTTCTGGCCCGACGATACCAGGGGCAGCACGAAGTCGGCGGCGCGCTCCCCGCGTCCCGGGCCGGCAGGCAGGCTGGCGCCCTCTGCGGCACTCATCAGCCGATGACTCTCATGGGCAGGGGCGGCGCCGTCGGATCGATGTCAAAGTCGAGTTCCAGCGTATCACCATTGTGACGGAAAGACGCGCGCCCCGTGCCCAGCGGCGCCTCCACCCCGGGCGCAGACAACAGTGGATACGCAGCATAGTCGATGCGTGCACCATCGATGCGATGTTCACCGTCGAACTCGATCTGCAGACGGACGCCGGCGAGACTGTCCACCGACACGTGCCGGCTCCGGGGCCAACCCGTCAGATCCAGATGCGCCGTGGTGCGCGCCTGACAGAACTGATCGAAGCTGCCCGCAGCATCCCCCTCGACCGCTTCGAGGATGAAACCGGCGTGCACATCGTGGATGCGCAGCAGCCAGCCATCGATCCAGTTGCCGTCCTTGCCGGCTTCGTGAATGTCCTCCCAGCAATACGGTCCGATGGGTCGCAGCCCGACGTAGAAATCGCCAAGATCGCTCAGCAGCCAGCCCTCCCGTTCGCACCAGACGGATCCTTTGGGCAGAAAGCAGTTGACGAATGGCGCCTCATCCGCCTCGGGGATGTCATAGAGCACAACAATGGTGCCCTCGTGCTGCAGCATCTGCTCGTAGGGGGATGCGCCGAAGAGCCGGTCCGGCACCTGCAGGAAAGGCTTGCTCGTGCCCACGTCCCGGCCCACGCGCTGCGGCAGATCGGGCAGGAAGGCACTGAAGCGCAGGGGCGACCGGTACGGGTGGTTGCAGCAGATCTTGGCCTGATGCCGCGGTCCGCGCCAGGTCAGATCCCACGATGTCAGATCGATGGGCGCCGCCGGCGCCCCGGGCAGGCCCGTCTGCGTCGAGCCGAGGGCGAAGGAACGGCTCATCCAGGTGTATTTGTACACGGCCTCCGCCGGGCGCTGCACATGGCGGTACACGGCGCGGGGCGGCTTGGTCTTGCGCACCACATGTGGCGTGGCACGGTCCAGGGCCATACGCGCCAGCAACGCCGGCGGCCGGAAAGCAGCAGCGATGGCGGGCATGGCGTACGTCTGGCAGTGCCGCTCCGGGGCGAAGGTCTCGTCGCCGAAGTAGAGATAGTTGAGTGCCTGCCCCGGCCCCACTTGTGTCCAGGTATTGACGTTGCCCTCGCGCCCGTGACCACCGGCGTAGGCACCGTGGAAGTACTCCAGCGCCATATCCGCCAGCAGCAACTGCACCATCTGCGTCGCCTGGTGGCGCATGTGTCTATCACCGGCATGCTCGGCCAGGGCCAGATAGGGCACAAAGTGTTCCGTGTGGTAGCCGGTGGAATCGTACTCGTAATGGCCCTGCGTCGCCGTGCGGGCAATCATGCCCAGAATCCAACGGCTCGCTTCTGCCTGCATGGCCGCCGTTGGCAGGCCGTTCCAGAACCTCTTCTCCTGCGGCCAGCGCTCGGCGGCCAGCAGATTGCCGACGTAGTACATGAGCCAGTGGTTTTCGGTATTGCCCCGTTGCTGCCAGCCACCAACGAACATCTGCTTGATGTTGGCTGCCGCCTCGGCCGGGATCCGCTCACCCCAGCGATGCAGCAACACGATGCCGGGAAAGATGTTGAATGGGCCGGGCTCCAGGTGGCGACCTGTCAACGCCACGAGTTCCTGCGCATCCCCGTCACAGGCGAGAGCGGCGTGAAAACTCCAGGTCGAGCGATGTCCACCCCGCTCGAAACATGCCTCCAGCAGCTGACGGGCTCGGGCGTCGACCTGCCGCTGATATTCTGTATCGGTCATTGAATCCGTCGTTGCGTCCGTCGTTGGATCCGTCATGGCGTCTCCTCTGGCGGCAGGATGGAACGCACCGTGTCGAAAGCGCCGATCTGGCGCCAGCTGCTGCCAGCATCATCGCTGCGCCACAGACCGCCGGGGGTGGCACCGGCAAGCCACGGGCCGTCGGCGTCGCAGTGGGCGGCCACCGCCGAGACAAGCAAACCCGGTCCGGACCTGTGCCAACGGCCCTGACCGTCGCCCACGCAGATGCCCTGCAGACTGCCCGCAAGAAGCCCGTCCGCTGTCGCCGCCAGAGCGAAGATGCTGTCGCCATCGATGCCGGTGCCGCCCCGTTGCCAGGACAGCCCGTCGGCCGAGCGCCAGACACCGCCTTCGTCGATACCTGCCCAGAGCCAGCCATGGGCGTAGAGCAGGGCTCGGCAGGGCTTGCCCGTCAGTTCGGAGCGCTGCCAGCGATTCTCTGCGACACGGTACATGAGCACACCATCCTCCGTGCCGACCAGCCAGTTGCCGACGTCCTTCGGCAGCGACAGCACAGCGCTGCTGAAACGCTCATTCAGACTCAGACCGTCGGCGTGACTCTGCCAGAGTGTTGCGCCGTGTTCCCCGCGCCGGCCGCAAGCCAGCCCGTAGGCGGACACAGCGACAACACCCGGATCGCCTGTGGTGACGGCCTCCACAGGTGCGATGGCGAGCACTTCGGTGAGAGTTTCATCGTGCAGCTGCTGCCAGCAGGGCGGATCGCCATCGATCTGCCACAGCCCCCAGCGGGTCGCGCAGAGGATTCTCTCCTTCTGACGGATCAGGTCATACACAGGGTAGTTGCTGTCCCCTGCCGCCTGCCAGTTGTTGCCTTCGGCGCTGTAATGCAGGCCCCTGGCACCCACCAGCCAGCTTGCGCCCCAGTCAAGTGTCGTCGTCATGAGATCGTCTCTTTCACACGTTGGCTCTCTGCTCCACGCTCTGAGGCGTCCTACGGCGCAAATCGCTGGATGCGCCCGTTGCCCACGTCGGCAACATGGATGACCCCGGATGCATCCACCGCAGCGGACCCGCGGTAGTCCAGACCGAAGGGCCGTTTCGCCCCCGAACCAAAATCGAACTGGCCCGGGGCGGACCCTCGTGTTCCCCATTCGGTGACGTAGGTGCCGTCCTGGCCGAAGACGACGATGCGGCTGTCGCCGGCGTCGAGCACATACATCGCACCGGTTGCGGCGCCGTCGAATGAGATGGGATAGGCGAGAAAGCCCTTGTCGGCGGCGATCAGCGGACCGAACTCGTTTGGCAGGGACCTCGACCAGCGCGACGGCAGGCTCGCCAGTCCGGACAGGACCTTACCCGCTTCGGGCAGGCAGACGCCGATGCGGGAGAACCGTTCGGCGCCGACACGCCACACACGCACTTCGCTGACCCAACTCTCCAGTGCCCCCACCTCATTGAGAGTGCCGTCGTTGTCGTAGAAAAACGCCTGCTCCTCAAAGCTGAGGAACAGACCGTCCGCCCCCGCTGCGACGCCGCCGGCGCGCAACTCGGTGGTCTGTGTGGAGAAGACCTGCAGATCCGGCCCGGTGACCGTCGCCCGCACGTGGCCGTCGACGGCCTCCAAGGCCAACTGGTAACGGACACCCGGCATGATCGCCATCGGCTCGCGCCAGCTCATGTCCTGATCCGGCAGGTCGCTCCGCGCAGGTGAGCGGAAGTGCCATTCCAGCACGGCCTCCTGGCGCTCGGCATCCAGCAGCAGACGCAGTCGGCTGTTGGGAACGCCGCCGATCTGGATATAAGGCTGGCCCATCTCAAGGTAGAGATCGGCTGCGAAACGAAAGTCTTGCCAGGCAAGATCGACGTGGCTGATGTCGACGTTCTCCGCGTAGATGAGGCCACCATGGTCGGCGGTGCGGTTTGCCCAACCGGAGAACAACCATCGACCATACGTGTGACGGTCGTGGAAGTTGTATGCACCCACATCGTCTTCCCCCAGATCCAGGAAATCGTCGGCCAAGACGATCTTTTCACCAATGGACACCTCGACCCCCTCGAAGCCGGCGGATCTTGACGCCACCCTGACAATGTTGCCGAACTGCACCTCGCCGCGGACGATTGCCATCTCGTCGGCAAGGGCGACGGGATCCGTGCCGAAGGGCTCACGTTCGAGCCAGACGAGGCGCCCCTCGGCAGACAGCGGTACAACACCGGTGATCCCTGCAGCGGACCCGCCGAAGGGCAGCACAACATACCGTTGACCCAGCGCGCTCAAGGCCATGGCAACAGCATCGCCTTCCCATGCACGGTTGCCAAGGTTGATCCGTGGCGTCAGCCCGACATCGACTTCCTGTACACTGCCGTCGGCTGGATCGTAGAATGCGAGGCGCACGGACGAGCCACTCGCGATGAGCGCGACCACCCGGCCGTCCGCTTCGGCGTAGAGCCGCACGTTCTCCCGCAGGGAGGGGTCCACACTCTGCAGGTCCAGCGGCCACGGCGGCAGCAGGCCGTGAATCGAGCCTGTGGCAGCGACGCCCGCAACTTCCTCGCCGCGATCCGTGACGACGATGACTCGATAGCTGTAGTCCGTCGCCCCGAGCAGACCGGTATCCGTACAGGACGTCACCGCCAGATCATCGGACTCGAACACGATCTTCCGTGTCGAAGACGTGGTGCGCTCGATCCGGTAGCTGCGGAACCGCGGTCCTGTGTAGGCGGACCAGGCCAGCTGCACCGTCGCCGTTGCCGCATCGAAGGCCGCTCCCGTGATCGGTACACCGGGAAGGTCCAGAGGCTGGGCTCGGACTTCGCCCGACGTCGCCTCGAACCCCGCCGCATTAACCACAGATACCCGGTACAGGTACGCCGTATTCGGCAGTGCCGACGAGTCCACCCACGATGTCGTGCCCTGGAAAGAGACCACCCCCAGCGTGTCGACTGCGAGCCGATCGAAAACCTGGCGCAGCACGAGGTACTCAGAGAATTGAGCGGCCCCGGCGTAAGCACTCCAGGCAAGCGTCGTCGTGCCTGCTGTGTCGTCAACGGCGACGGTCAACTCGATCGGCGGCGTCCGTACCGGATCCAGCGGGTTCGCACGCTGCGTATCATGGCTGCACGCTGTGAGCAGGCCCAACAAGGTGGCAAACAGGATGCCGGAGAGATTACTCGAGCGGCAGGGCTTCATCGATGGCTCGGGTCTAGGGGATCATTGGAACCAACTGGCACGTTGCCGCCGAGGCAGCAGCGGTCCGGCATCGGAGTATAGTCGTTAGAGTCGCCCGTTGTCGGCCGCGCGCGGGTGTACGTGTACCCAGTCGCAGCGGTACGGTGGCAGAAGATTCGGTTTCAGCGCGTCGAACAGGACCGGGGTCACTCTCACGAAGTGGCTTCCCCCTTGGCGAGATCGGTGACATCGACTCGGGCCAGATAGATGCTCGTCCGCTCCTTCGGCTCGCCATCATCCGACGAGTAGTAGCTGATCCACAACACGCCCTGATGCAGCACAAGGCCCGCGTAACTGGTATCTCCACGGGATGGCAACGTGAGAAACTCGGTCAGCGTGGCGGCCTCGGCATCAAGCCAGCACACGGCCGTGCGCCGGGGTTCGTCGTACAACCGCACGACGGCCAGCAGGCGGCCATCCGGCAGTTGCATGAGGGCGGGGCCGCCGATCCGGACGCCAAGATCGCGCCAGATCCACGTATCGTAGGGAGGTTGGGATATTCCCACTTGGGCCGTCGGCGGATCGCTGTCGCGTCGCAGCAGGGTCAGACAGGTTTCATCCGCCAGGAAGATGGGCGCCGTTTCGTTGGCGTACACCCCGTCGAATTGTCTGGGGCCGTGCGGTTGAAAATCGACGCCGTCCGTGCTTCGAAAGAGCTGCAGGAATCTCTCCTGCTCCAACTCGCTGCGTCCAAAGTTGTACGCATACCCCTCGTGCCAGACAGTACGCCAGAGCCACAGGCCCGACGGACCGATCCTGTTGCCGGCACTCCAGCTCACGCCGTCATCGGAGAAGAAGACAAACGTCTGACAGAGCGGCCGGAAAGCGGCCGCCGTCAGCATGAGGCGACCGTCGCTGGTGATGGACAGCTTCGGGTCGCGCAGATCCTGCCGTGCCTCCGGGCATGGGATCTGTGCCGCTGACAGCCACTGGGTCCCGTCGTCAGAGCGAATGATGCGGACGTGTCCGTCCATGGCGATGTGGCCCGAGGACTCGCGAAAGGCACAGAACCAGGACCCGCGAAAACGGACCAGGTCCGTGAATGCGTTGTGTTGGGCCTGACTCCATATCTTGTCAACTGTGCATCGATGCTCCACGCTCCACTCCTTTGCCCACCTGCTTCGGGGAACCTGACCTGAACTATGAAAACTCCTCGCAGGATCGTCGCCGCAATGACCATCATGAGCCTGCTCGGCTGTGCTGGCAACAGCGACAACAGCCCGTCTGCGCCGGAAGAATTCAATCCCTTCTATCGGGACCACATGCGCTCCCTCGTCGGCAGGATGGCTGCCTACGCCCGGCAGGTGACTGCGGACTTCATCGTCATCCCGCAGAACGGTCTACAGTTGCTGACCCTCAATGGCGAGCCGGGTGGACGACTGGCAGGCGAGTACGTAGCCGCCATCGATGGCATTGGTCGAGAGGAGCTGTTCTACGGGTTTGACCGGGACAACGAAGCGACGCCCGCGTCGGTGACCGACCAGTGGATGCCCTTCCTCGACCGGGCTGAGGGCGCCGGCATCCAGGTGCTCGTCGTGGACTACTGTGACAGCCCGGCACGGGTCGACGACTCCTACCTGCGCAATTCGACCAAGGGTTACATCTCCTACGCCGGGCCAAGAGAACTCGACCGCATTTCAGCCTACCCGCAGATCCCGCATCGCATGAATGCCGACGACGTGACCTCCCTTGCCAGGGCGCAGAATCTGCTCTATCTGCTCAACCCGGGGAACTACGACAGTCGCGCCAACTTTGTCGCGGCCCTTGCTGCGACCAACTACGACCTGGTGCTCATCGATGCATTCTTTGACCGCGACGACCCGCTCACGGCACGGGACGTAGCGTTGCTGGGGGTGAAGGCCGATGGCGGGCGACGACTTGTGCTCGCCTACTTCAGTATCGGCGAGGCCGAAGACTACCGTTACTACTGGCGCGATGTGTGGGATGATGACCCGCCGGCGTGGTTGGCGGCGGAGAACAAGGACTGGCGGGGCAACTTCAAGGTCCGCTACTGGGATCCGGAATGGCAGGCCGTGCTCTTCGGTGCCGACGATGCCTACCTGGACCGCATTCTTGCTGCGGGTTTCGACGGCGTGTACCTCGATATCATCGACGCCTTTGAGTACTTCGAGCAGAACGGCGACTGAGCGCCCGGCGCTGCGTGCCCATCGCCGGGGTCAGATCCCGGGCCGGCGACCGCTGCCATAGCCGGTGAGTTCGACGTAGCCCGAGCCGGCATGGCTGTTGCCGTCATCGTCGAGGACTTGCACGGCACCCTCCCAGTAGAACAGATCCCCCACTCGCTGGCCGACATTCTCCTGGTCCTGCAGCAGCGGCCGAACAACCAAGGACACATCACCGACCCGCAGGGTCCAACCGGAGGGATACACGGCTCCCGTGTGTGGGCTGGTCCATGTCGCCGTCGACTCGATGGCGAATTCGTCCGCCGCCAGGTAGGACACACCACCAGCGGCGTCGATCACCGTGCCACTGGCATGATCAATGGCGCCGTCCGCATCCCGCAGCACGTAGAGCATGATGTCGCGCCCGTCGGCCAGCTGCAGACTGAACCAGTCCCAGCCGGCCTGGCGGGGAGCCAGTTTGTCCGAACCGAACTCCTTGTCCATCCAGCTGCTGCCGTCGACGGCCAGCGTATCACCACCGAGGACCACGTGGCCGCTGGTACGAAGTCGCGTGAACGAGTAGTACTGGCTGGCCCCCGGATCCGGCCCCTTCGCCTTGGCGCTGAAGCCGCCCGGGCCCTGAAACACGAGGGGCTTGTCCGCTGTCGTCGACAGGTCGAGGGCAAAACCGGCGCCGGCGTCCATCATGCGCAGATCGAAGCCGTCGCCGTTGAAGTGCAGGGTCCAGCGGCCGGACGTGCCGGCCGGTGCCAGACACCATGCAAGCAGTTGCGGGTCGGCGTCCTCTTGCGCCGCGGCGTCCTTGTGTGCCGCGGCGTCCTTGTGCGCCGCGGCTTCGGGAAATCCCGCGAGCAGAGGCATGGCGCGGTAGAGCACTTCACTGAAGTGATGCTCGCCGCTGCTCAGGTCGGTCAGGGCGGCGTGACCCATGAGCAGATCACGGGCGCCCCACGGCGAGTCGAGATCGGGGACTTCCTGCAGCAGACCGACGCGGAAGAAGGTGAACTGGTAACCGAAGCGGCGCCCGTCCGCCGCCTGCAGGTGGCCGGTGAGGTACCACCATTCAGAGCGGTAGCCCGGGTGGGACCAGTGATCACGCGGGAAGGACCACGCGTACTGTGGGCTTGCCCGCAACCAGCCATCTTCCGTCCTGTCGGCGCCCCCATCTGCGGCATGGGCCGGCAGCAAGCCGGCGCAGAGCCAACCGAGACACAGAGCGGCCAGCTGACGTGACGTCACGAGTCCTCCCGCCCCAGTTCGGTCGCCGGCGTTCGACTTGCCTTCCACGCCGGATACAGGCTGGCGGCGACGGACGTGGCGAGAATGGTCAGGGCCTGCTCACCGAAGGACCACCAGGGCCAGTGCAGCTGAATGGTCCAGCCGAAGTAGGCCCGGTTGATGACGAAGATCAGAATCAGCGCCAGGATCACGCCCCCGGCGCCTCCGAGTACGAGACCGAGTCCACCCATACCGAGTCCCTTGCCGAC
Source organism: uncultured Gemmatimonadaceae bacterium (assembly GCA_937919035.1). Lineage (GTDB taxonomy): Bacteria > Latescibacterota > UBA2968 > UBA8231 > UBA8231 > UBA8231. Next base: position 5,063 of record CALFPI010000564.1, on the reverse strand, counting down.
GAAGAGTCCGAAGATCTGGCGGCGCGTCGACCCCAGGGCGCGATACAACGCCAGTTCAGACACCTGCTCGCGTGCCATGACCAGCAGCATCAGGGCAACGCCACACACGGCGATGAGCAGGCTGATGCCCTGCAGCAGTCGCGTCACGGCGAAGGTCTGGTCGAAGATGTTGATCGCCTCCGTACGCAGGCGTCGGTTGCTCAGCAGGTCGAGAGCTTCCACGGGCAGAGCGGCGCGCAACTGATCGACAACGACGTCGGCGTCGAGTCCAGGCTGCAGGTACAGGGCGATGCCGTTGAGGGCGTCATCCTGCCAGTGGGCCGACAGGGTGCGCAGGTCCATGAGCACACCGCCACCGCGTGCATCGTAGTCGTAGTACACACCGGCGATCGGGAAGGCACGGATGCCGGCGGGTGTGTACAGCCGCACTTCGTCACCAACCCACAGGTTCTTGCGTCGCGCCAGGGTCTCGCCCACCAGCACGAAACCCTCCTCGTGAACACGCTGGAAAGCGGTGGCAGGGTCGCCCAGCAGCAGGGAGAACCGCTGCGACGCCACGGGCAGGCCGACGTCGACACCCACCAGCATGAGGCGCTCGTCCTGCTCGGTGTAGGCGGCGAAACTGCGCAGGCGGTCAACGGCCAATACCCCGGGCCAGGCCGCCAGCTGGCGAGCCAGATCACGATCGAGATAGCCCTCCTCGCCGGGGCCACGCCAGGCGGCAGGTGACACGTAGATGTCGGCCTGCACCGTCGTCTGGATCCAGACCTCAAGGGTGTCCCGGAAACTGTCGACCATGATAGAGATGCCGACCAGCATGCTGACCGCCACAGCCAGCGCCGCCACGGCGAAGGCACTGCTCTGCAGGCGGGCACCAAGGCTCTTGAGACTGTAGCCGAGACCGAAACCGTTGACACGCAGGGGCCCGGTTAGCCGTCGGATCGTCCACGGCGTCAGCAACGGCAGACCGGCGAGCAGGGCCACAGCAAGGACGAAGCCGGCGTGCTGCCAGCGCTGGCCACCAGCGACGAACCAGAGCCCCGACAGACCCAGGATCCCAATGCCCAGCTGGGCCAGGCGCGGCGCCAGCGCATCGATGCGCTCGTGCATGGTGAAAGCCGACAGCAGCGCCCGCGGATCGCGCCGGCTCATGTCGAGAGCCGGAATCAGGGCGCCCAGCACAGCGCCGCCGATACCGATGGCGGCGGCCTGTGCGTACAGCGACAACGGCACACGAACCGCGGCGATTTCATCGAGCAGGTACAGATTGGTCAGGGCAATGCTGACGACATCGACGTTGGCCCGGGCGCTCCAGTAGCCCAAAGGCAGACCCAGAGCCACGCCCAGCAGACCGAGGACGCTGACCTCGCCGAGAATCAGGGCCAGCACCTGGCCGCGACTGGCACCGAGCGAACGCAACGTGCCGAACTCGGCGCGGCGGCGCACGAGGGATGCCTGCGTCGCAGCGTAGACGAGAAACAGGCCGACGAACAGACTGATGAGACTCAGGGCGGTCAGGTTCAAGCGGAAGGCGGCCAGCAGGCCTGCTGTCTGCGTGCTGCGCTGTTGCGGCGTCACCACACGTACGCCGGCGCCAAGCTGCGTGATCAGATCGGCGGCGACACGCTCTCTGTCGGCCCCCTCTGCGAGCACGACATCGATCTGGTTAACGAAACCGGGACGGCCAAGAAGCACCTGGGCCTGCGCGATATCGACGACGACAAGCTTCGAGCTCGCCAGCGGCGACAGGCTCTGAAAGTCGATGAGGGCACCGACAACGAGACACACTTCCCGCGAACCGACCCAGACGCGCACGCTGTCGCCCACCGTCCAGCCCTGTTGCTGCGCCAATGTGGGCGTGAAGGCCGCCCACCCGCGTTGCCCGAGGGCAGCAGCAAGATCTCCGGGCGCCCCCTGCCAGGGCAGGCGCACGGGGGTGAAAAAGTCGACACCGATGATGTCCAGAAAGAGCGCGTTCGCTCGCGAAGCGTGCGCCTTGCTGGCAACCGCAGCAGGAAGGCGCACGAGGGGCAGGGCGGCGGCAACACCAGGCCGGCCGAGCACCACGGGCAACAGCGAATCGGCAAGGGAGGGCGTGCGACCAAGGATGGTAAGGTCCGCTTCGCCGCTGACGGCCTGCATGCTGCCTTCGAAGGCGGCCAGAGAACTGCGATTGATGATCTGAATGGCCAGCACGGCGGCCACACCGAGAGCAACACCAAAGACCGTCAGGGCAAACAGGCTGCGGCCGCCACGTACGTGGGCTGCCAGGGAACGGCCAAAGAAACGCAGCACCGCTCAGACCACTGTGGGGTCGAGATCAATGCTGCCGGAATGTATCTCCCAGACTTCGTCGGCGAGCCGGGCGAAGTCACGACTGTGCGTAACATAGACCAGCGTTGTGTTCTCATCTTCGGCCATGGTCATCAGCAGATCCATGACGGCTGTCCCGATGGCGTCATCGAGATTGCCCGTGGGCTCATCGGCCAGCAGCAGCCGGGGTTTCTGCAACAGCGCCCGACAGATGGCGACCCGCTGCATCTCGCCGCCGGAGAGATGCTGGACCGGATCCCCGGCGCGGTCGGCCAGGCCGACACGCGCCAGTAGATCGGCGGCCCGGTCGTTGGCCCCGGTGCCGTTGCCGGCGATCCACGCCGGCAGCAGCACGTTGTCGCGCACCGACAGATGGGGCAACAGATGGAAGAACTGGAAGACGAGCCCGACCTCATGACGTCGGACCCGCGTGCGTTCCGATTCGCTCATGGCACCCAGATCGCGGCCACCGATACGGACGTGTCCCCCGGTGGGTATGTCGATGCCCGCCGCCAGATGCAGGAGGGTGGATTTACCGGAACCAGAGCGGCCCACAATGGCAACGCGCCGTCCGGCAGGCACACGGAAGGTCGCATCCCGCAGCGCATGTCGGGGCGCCCCGGGAACATCCGTGTCGTACACCTTCGACACGCCCTCGAACTGGAGGGCGTCGTCGATCTTTGCGGCTGTGGGGGCATTCATGGCATTGCAGTCGGTCAGGGGGGGGGCTGCTTCGAGAGCTTACCGTAACACACGACAGAGTCAATGTTGCGCCGCAACGCATCCCGGGCCAGTGAACCGGGGTCTCGACGTCCGCACACGCGATGGGCCCCTCCTCTCGGCACGGCAGACCTTCCTGGCCAGCTTCTACACTCGCCCGTGTGTCTATTATTTGTCTATGTTAAATGAATATTTCAGATGCTATTTCTTGGAAGACGCGACTTTATTCGGTGTATTTATAGACAAATACTTGACAATATACATACAGCCTGTACAATATAGCCCGTTCGACGCCGGGACGAGAGTCCTCGTCTTTCGCATCCACGTCGCCCGCCCTGCCCTCTCCGAAGGAGGACTCACATGATCGCAATACAGAACGATACGACAGGCTCGATCGCGGTGTATGAGGAGCTGATCCGCGAGCAACTGCAGATGTTGGGTCACGACACCGATTCTGATGGGCTGAATGAAACCCCCCGGCGTGTGGCGCGCGTCCACATGGAGCACTTCAATTTCTCCGCAGACCCGATCGCCGAGGCCGCTCTCCATCTGAAACCGTTCGACGCACCGGCCAATCCAAGCTTCGTCTCGGTGCGCTGCAGCTTTTCAGCTTTCTGTGAGCATCATCTGCTGCCGTTCTTCGGCACGGCGCAGGTCGTATATCTGCCAGGAGCGAAGATCACTGGACTGTCGAAGATCTCACGGGTCATCACGTCTCTGTGCCAACGCCCTCAGATTCAGGAACGGATCACGTCGGAGACGGCGGACGTCATGATGCACCTGCGTCCTCAGGGCGTCCTCGTCGACATGCAGGCGGAGCACACCTGCATGCGCGTACGCGGCGTGCGTGATGCGTGTTCCTCGACGCGGACCCGCCTGGCAGTGGGAGGCTTCCGCGACGATGCCGACCTGCGCGCCCAGGCTCTGGCGATGCTGGACTGAATCGACCATGGAAACAATTCGCGTAGAGGGCCACTTCCACGCCGGACACCGGCAGCTGGAATACAAGGGCAAATGTGCCTGGGTGCACGGTCATACCTGGCGCGGCACAATGGTCGTACAGACGGAAGCCTTTCCCCGTGACCCGCAAACAGATATGGCCGTCGACTTCGGCGCACTGAAGCACATCTTCCGCAGCCTCGATCACAAAATGCTTGTGTCAGCCCGAGATGAGCTGTTCCAGCGTGCGGATCTGTTTGATCCCGAGGGTGTGGTGGTCATTCCCGGTGACAACCCGAGCGTGGAGAACGTGGTCCAGTACTGTCTCAACGAGGCTGTTGATGTACTGGCGAAGAGCCTGAAACCCACAGGCCAGACCTATCGGCTGGAGGTCACAATTCAGGAGACGGACAACAATCGCCTCACGGCAGACCGGACCATCCAGTGGTAGCTCTCCGGGTTGCCATCATGGCCATTGCCGCCGCTGTGTCAGCCGCCGGGGCGCAGGCGACCCAGGTGACGCAGACGTATTCTGCCCGTGCCGTCGACCTGGAATCGGGTGAACTGCTGTACAGCGAGCATCACACGGAAAGCCTGCGCAACGGCGAGATCTCGACGTCGCGTGTTGTCTACGTCGATTGTGCCGGTGACACCCTGGCGACGAAAACCATGCAGTTCGCAGCAGCACCGACGCGGCCCGCGTTTTCCATCGAGTACCACGTCGAGGGCGCCGCTGAGGGCGTCTACACCGTCGGCGATTCTCTCGTGCTGGAGCGCCGGCGAGGCATATCCACCGAGTCTGAAACGAAAACCGTTGCCATCAATGAGCCGGTGGTGATCGATGGTGGTTTCGATCACGCCGTGCGCCAACACTGGGATCGGCTCGGAGCCGGCAAGAGCTTCGCCTTCGATTTTCCCGTGCCGGACCGGCTTGCAAGCTACCGTTTCCGGGTCCGCATGACCGACGAAACGATGCACCATGGTCAACCGGCCCGCCGGTTCAGGATTGAACCGGCGAGCTTCTTCGTACGTCTTGTCGCCCCGTCCATCGAACTGATCTACGATCACAGCAGCCGACGGCTCCTGCGCTA
>CALFPI010000563.1 GCA_937919035.1 uncultured Gemmatimonadaceae bacterium | reverse complement strand
TGCTCCCGGCCCCGGTACATGGCATGTCGTGGAACGGACGCCCAATAGGCAAAGTGCGAGTAGTTGTCGATGGCACCCACACGGTGCCCGACGAACTCGTCGAAGCCCTGACCGATGGGGTCCCAGGGAGGACCACCGATGTGCCACTTGCCGAAGAATCCCGTGCGATAGCCCGCGTCGCGGAAGAATTCGGCCATGGTCGTCTCCGACTCGTGGATGCCCTTGCCTGCCAGGTAGGAACGCTGGAAATGACGCCCGGTAAGCAGGGAGATTCTCGATGCCGTGCACATGGGTGCGGTAACGTAGAAATCGGTGAATCGCACACCCTCGGCGGCCAGTGCATCCATGTGCGGAGTGATCAGATCCGTAGCACCGTAACAGTTCATGTCGACCGTGCCCTGATCGTCCGTCAGAATGAAGACAACGTTCGGGCGCTTGCCGGCACTGGCAGGCATGGTCCCACCCAGAGTCAAAGCGGCGGCGCTGGCTGTCAGCGTCCGTAGGCACTGACGTCTGCTCATTGATGTGGGGGGCATAGATTCCGTCACCGTCGAGGAACTCCGAAGAAAAGGGGCAGCGACAACAGGGTCAATCGCAGACCTGAGAGCATACAGACGTCTACCACGTTAGTTTTGTCTGATCAGCGAAACTACCCAGGAAAGCTTCATGTCGCATTCACGCGTCACTGTTGACACCATTCTCCCGTGAAGATAGACCGCGCGTCCACGCTGTTGCTGGTCCTGCTGTTGGCGGGTCTGGCTCTCCGGTCTGTCGGTTTCACCCGCGGAACCAGTGACTTCGTGTTGCCCGAAGAACGCTCTGTCGGCGACGAGCCGGCATTCTATGGCTTTCATCCAGACGAGATCTCACTGCTGGATGCGTCGCTTCGCGACATCGATTTGTTGCACCCTCCGTATACTTCTTACGGCACTCTCCCGCCCTATTTTCTCGGGGGAATGCTCCGGTTGCTCGACCTGCAGCAAGGCAAACAGTCCCTCTCCGGGACGTCCGCGCAGTTTCGGCGCGCCGTCTACTATTGCGGCCGCAGCCTCAGTATTCTGTTCTCGATGGGTGTTCTGGTCTTCACCGCGCTGCTGGCACGTCGGCTCTATGGTCCATGGGCGGCGGCGGCGGCAACGGGCATCGTCGGTTTCTCCCCGGGAGCCATCCAACAGGCTCATTTTTTCATTACTGACGGTCCTTTTGCCCTTGTCAGTCTGGCGACCCTCTGGGCGATTCTGCGCGCCTGCGACAATTCTCCGGACTGGCGCCGGTTCCTGTGGGCGGGTGCCCTCGTTGGCATTGCGGCCTGCATCCGTTTCAACGGCGCCCTCCTCGGCCTCCTCCTGTTCGGTGTGCTTGTGCTGCGCCCACGCGGAGCCCTTGGCGCGCGGCTCTGGGAGACGCTGAAAGAACCCCGACTGTGGGCCGCAGGTGTTCTGGCCCTTGGACTGCTGCTGCTGCTGCACCCCTTCCTCGTGCTGCACCCCGAACTACTGTCGCGGGCACGCTACGTCGGTGACATCGGGCTGGCAATGAAATTCGCCAGTGGCCACTATCTGCAGCCCTGGACGCTGGTCGATGCCCACGTCATTCCCTACGTCAGCCATTGGTTCGGCATGTGGCCCCTCATCATTGGCTGGCCTCTGACCTGTGGCTTCCTTGGGGTCATCGTGTGGGGGGTTTGGCGGGGGGGGTGGCAAGAGCGGCTGCTCATCGCCTGGTGTGTGTTCTACTTCGTGCCCGTGGGCCTGCTGCCCGCCAGAGCTGTGCGCCACCTCGTGCCGCTGTTGCCACTGCTGGCGATTCTCACGATGGGTTGTGCCCTCGATCTGCGCCGTGCTTTGCGTAGCCAGTGGCAACAGCGCGTGCTTGCCGCCGTCGGCCTCGGGATGGCAACCCACCTGTTCCTCTACGGTACAAGTTTCGCGCGTGTCTATCTGGTCGAAGACAGCCGCATCCGGGCCGGTCGGTTCATCGTCGAGAACGTGCAGCCAAACACCTTCATCGGTGTGGAGAGTGGTGCCTACTCCGTCGCCAGCCTGGTGAGCAGGCAGCGACATCGGCAGCTGTGGATGGATATGTCCATGCTTCTCTACGCCGGGCCCTACATGATGTGTGCGGATCGGGTCGACTTTCTGCAGAACAAGCTCGCGAAAGCTGGCGCCCTGGTCTACGCGGAAGAAAATCGCGCCGTGCAGTACGCCGCCGTCCCTGAGCTTTTCCCTGTAGTGGCCTCCTTCTACGAGGAGCTGTCAGCAGGGAACTTTGGCTTTGAGCTGGCGCGCCGTTTCAAGACGTATCCGCAGGTTGCAGGGATCGGCTTTCACGATGACGGCGTCGATCCCACGTTCAGCGGCTATGACCATCCTGCAGTCAACGTTCTGCTGCGGCGCGACGATGCGGATTTCAACGCCAACTTCGGGCGCTGGCGCCAGGCCCTGACGTCGAATCCATGGTGTCCAGACAATGTCCTGCATGCCGCTGCCGTGCAGCTGGCGGCGGGAGATGAGGTCGGCGCGCTGGCCACTGTCCGTCAGGCCATTGCCGTCAACCCGAACGCACTGATCTCTTATCGCCTGGAGGCGGAGATCCTGAGTCGTATGGGCGACGTTGCCGGTGCACACGAATCGATGACTTACTTTCGCCCGGAAACAGTCGTCGGGAGGATGGCTCATGTCATCAATCCGAACATGGTCCAATTCGTCACAGCCTCGACGGCACTGTCGTTGCTGCGCCTCGGTCTCTACGAGGCGGCATTTGCAGAACTAAGGGAAGGCGCTGCCGAATCTCGTGACTACGCGCCCAGGGCGCTGAATTCAAGGGCACAATCCTATCTACGCGTTGCCTCCGCCTTTGCCACGACGGGCCACCCTGACTATCAGGAAGCGGTGGCCCACATGTCCCTGGCGATCTACCGGACGGCAGATGCCTGCAACATGCTGGCGCATATTGCGGCCCGTGACGGCGATCTGCGCACATCCCGGCAGTTCCTTGAACAGTCGCTCCTGATCAGTGGTGGCCAGGCAGAGGTGCATCTGGCGCTGGCTGAACTCTACCTGACCCTCGACCCGAACCACGACCGCGCTCTGTTCCACCTCAATCGAGCTGAAAAACTCGACGGCAATCTTGCGGCCCGGGTGCAGAAGTGGCGGCTCCGGTTGCCGCAGATTCCTCAGTCAAGCCGATGAGCCGGTGGTGGAAAAGTGTCCTTCTGGCGTCGACAATCGCGGCGCTGGCGCTGAGGGTCACAGGATGGGACCGCGGTGTATCCGAGGTCGTATCACCCGACCCGGCACACGAAGCAGAGCCCTACTCCTTCCTGCACTATCACCCGGATGAGGCGACGCTCATTGGAGCGTCACTGGCGCTTGGGGATCCGACCAGGCCACCGCTGACGGCGTACGGGACGTTGCCAATGTATCTGGCGCGGATCGTGATCAGTGGCGCGGCGACCATCAGCGGAGTAGTCCCCACCTTCGACACTCAAAGCGGTCGACGCCTGGCGGTGTATTCGGTGCGTGTCCTGTCGGTCCTGCTGTCAATGGCCACGTTGGTCGTGTTGTGGTTCGTGGCGCGAGGCGCCTGGGGCGAAACGACGGCATTCATTGCCACTGTTCTCATCGCCGCTGCGCCGCTGATGGTCCAGCAGGCGCATTTCTATACGGTCGATGCTCCTTTCGCCTTGCTCGGTTTGCTCTCCCTGGCGGTGGTACTGCGGCTGGACCAACACAGCGGTCTACGTTCGTACCTGGTCGCCGGTCTGCTGATCGGTCTGACTGCTGCGACCCGCCTCAATGGTCTGCTGACAGCCGTCGCCTTCACCGTCGCGCACCTGACGTTGGCACCGGGAGCGGGTTGGCGGCAGACCCTCGGGCGACTGCGCACCGCGAATCTCTGGTGGGCGGGGATCACTGCGTTGGCGACGCTGGTCATACTTCAGCCCCACCTGCTCATCGATCCTCAGTCGATGCTGCGTTCCATCGATACGAATGATTTCGCCTACTCTGTCGCCATCGCGCAGGGGGATGTGCTGCGGCCATGGTCACTGGCTGATACCCACACGATCTCCTATCTGCATTTCTGGACCGCATTGTTGCCACAGGGCGCAGGATGGCCGCTTACTCTGCTGCTCGCCGCGGGATGGATCCGGGCTGTCCGTGTTGGTGATCGAACGGAGCGGCTCGTCGCATTGTGGTGCGCTCTCTTCTTCCTCACCATCGGCGGACTGCACACAAAGCACGTTCGTTACCTGGCACCCCTGTTGGCGCCTCTGGGAATGCTGGCGGCACACATGCTGGTAGAGCTCAGCAGACGGCGTGGATGGCGCATCTGGGTGATGGGCGCTACGGCGGCCTGTGTGCTGTACACCTGGACCTACGGGACCGCATTCAGCAGGATCTATCAGTTGGAGGACGCCAGAATGACGGCGGGTGACTGGATCCGCCAGCACGTCCCGGCGGCTGCGAAAATCGCTATCGAGCGTGGTGGCTTTTCCATGCGGGGAAGCTTCAGTCCCAGCATCTATCAAGAGCATGATCTGAATACAACGACTGTGTTTGCCACGCGCGGATATCTGACGTGTGGCGCCGCCGCCCGATATCTGGCTTCGCGCCTGGAGTCGGCCGACTGGGTTGCCCTCACCGACGTCAACCGCTACCGGCAATACACCGCCGCCGAAGACATGTACCCGGTGGCTGCCTCGTTCTACACCAGCCTCCTTGCGGGGGACCTTGGTTTCGAGCCGACGCAACGGTTCAAGGTTTATCCCAGCGTCGCGGGATTGACCTTCAACGACGATGATGCAGAGCCGTCCTTCCTCGGTTTTGATCATCCAGCGGTCTACATCCTGCGACAGGGCGTGGCGTATCGTCAGCGTCTCGCGGACTGGGCGGCGGCGGCGCCGACATTGACAGGCTGCGCCGACGAGGATCTGGCCGAGGCCGTGGTGGCGATACAGACGGGAGACCTCGATGCTGCCGAGGCCAGGCTCGCCAGCGCGCGGCGATTTACACCCGGGCTGGCGGCTCTTTTGCAGGTGATGGTGCATGAGCGGCGCGGTGAAAGGGAGCTGTCGCATGAGGCGATGGAGAGGTTCTCAGCAGGTACCGCCGACCGTTCGCTGGCAGGGTCGCTGCTGCCCTGGGCAACGGCGACAAGCCTCACCCAGTTGGGTCTGGTGTCCGAGGCGGCGCGTGTCCTGGAACTGGGGTGGGAGCGTCGCCACGCCCTGGGGTCTGCCGATCAGGAAATGATGGCAAAGTCGTACATGTATGTTGCGGCGCAGTTCGCCGAGGCAAACCGTGCCGATCTTGAGGAACGTGTCTATCTGATGGCGGCTGATCTGTGGGAGTCGCCGTCGACGCTGAACCCCGCGGCACGGCTGGTGCATGCTCGTGGCGCGGGGCAGATTGCCATGGCTCTCTGGGAGAAATCACTAAGCCTGGACAGTACGCAGATCTTCATTCACCTTGCTGCGGCCAATCAGGCCGTCGCCGCCAGTGATCGCCCCCGGGCCCTGCAGCACCTGCACCAGGCGGCAGCGCAGGCGCTGGCGGCAGAGCTAACCGATGCGCAGTTCGTCATGGCTGCGGCGCGGGGCCTGCACCGGCTTGCTGAGCAGGCAGAGGCGCTGGACTACCTGCGTCAGGCAGTCGAGGTCTTTCCGGCATCGGCGGCGCTCCTGCAGGCCACAGCGGACTCGTTGCGACAAGTGCCGATCAAGCCTTGACACGTCCCGGAGGCGAGGGCTGCTTTGTTCGACCGAAGCAAAGAGGCGGCGCCCGCTCCCCGCCGATCTCCCCCCTGACTACCATGAGGCCCTGAAGTGAACAGTCCTCCGGAACGATTTGACTTCGTGCCGCACGAAGATCTGCATGATTTCGTCGTACGCGCCGCGACACACGTGGGGCTGCCAACGGACAAGGCGCAACTGCTTGCCGCCCTGCTCACAGGCAACGATCTGCGTGGCGTGTTCAGCCATGGCACAGAGCAGATTGCCACCTATGCGATCCTCATGCGGGACGGCAGACTGAACAACAAGCCCGAAGTGACGGTCGTGAAGGAGACGAACAACAGCCTGCTCCTCGACGGCGATGGTGGCCTGGGTTACTTCCCTGCTACCGAGGGCACAAAGCGAGTCATCGACAAGGCCCTGGAGCACGGCATTGCCATCATGATGACGCGCAATCATGGTCATTTTGGGGCCGCCGGCCTGTATTCGCGCATGACGGTTGAACACGACCTGATCACCTACGTCACGTCCGGCCACCAACTCCACCTGAAGCCTGGCGGGGACCTGTTCAGTGCAGGCGGTGGCTCGCCCATGGCATTCAGTGCCCCTGCCGACAAGGAACCGGCTCTCATCCTTGATTTTGGCGCTCTGCACGATCTATATGGAGGCAACGCGCACCGCGACGATATTGCCCGCCTTGCACCAGGCCTCGTGCTGCGCTGCATCGGCATGGGCGAGATCTGTCAGGCCTGGGGCGGCCTGCTGTCGGGTTTGCCGCTGCACGGGGACATGCCGCGCTGGCACTGGCCCGGTGCCAACCAGGGCTCCATGGTCATCACCTTCCGCATCGACCTGTTTCTCGAGCCGGCAGCCTTCAAGCGTGAGATGGATGAATACGTACGCGCTGTTCGTCAGCTGCGTCCCTTGGACGGCTTCCACTCGTCCCACATGCCCGGTGGTATCGAGTCCGATCGCGAGACGCGCAGCCGCACGGAGGGTGTGCCCGTAGGCGCGGCACACCGAAAATCTCTGGACGATCTGGCAGCAGAACTCGGCATCGATCCGCCCTGGTGAAAGGACCAAGAGCATGCTGGTTGGCATATCCCCGTTACTGAGCCCTGAACTGCTGTCGACGTTATGCCGTATGGGGCACGGAGATGAGATCGTGCTCGCGGATGCCCATTTCCCGGGAGAGAGGATGGGTCGTTGTTGTCTGCGGGCGGACGGCCTGCGGGTGGCTGACCTGTTGAACGGAATCCTGCCCCTTTTCTGCCTTGATGCCTACGTCGACGCCCCGGTGACGATGATGGCAGCCGTCGCCGGTGACAGTCTCGACCCGGCTGTCGAGGCAGCCTATCGCGCGGTTGTTGACCGCCATTGGCCAGCTACGCCCCCGATCGTTCAACTCGAGCGTTTCGCCTTTTATGCCCGCACGCGTGAAGCCTTTGCTGTTGTCATGACGGGGGACACGGCGAAATACGGCAATATCATCCTCACCAAGGGCGTCACGCCCGTTTGCTGAAAGAGACTCTGAGGAGCCACAGATGGCATTGGAAGTGGGATTTATCGGTGTTGGCGGTACCCGGTTGGGACCGGGCGAGGAGGCCACGTGTTTCGTCGTGAATGGCAACATCCTTGTGGATGTCGGATTCAATGTCGCCGTAAGCATGCAGGCGTTGGAGGTGACGCCTGCGCAGATCGATCACGTGTTGTTCACGCACTGCCACCACGACCATGTGCTTGGGTTGCCCGGCTTCCTCTTCGCCCGCAATCGTCGCGCCGACGAACGTCCGGAGGCGCCGCCGATCCAATTACACGGGCCACAGGATCTGGCGTCGGTATACGCGGCGTCGCTGGCCATGCTGCAGGCGGATCGATACCCGCAGGTTGTCCCGGAATGCAAGGTGGACCATGTCTATCCGGGTGATTGCCTCGAGATCGGCGACCTGCGCATCGACGTAGGTCGCGCTTTCCACCCCCTGGACGCCCGCAGTTATCGCTTCACTGACACTGTCACCCGAGCCAGCCTGGTGATCAGTGGCGACACGGCCTACCATGAAGGACTGGCAGATTTCGCCCGGGACTGCGATGTGCTCATCCACGAGGCGGCGGGTGATCCGGAGGCGAAGGGGGTCGATATGCGCTACCTGCACTCACGCCCACAGGATGCCGCTCGGGTCGCGATGGAGTCGTCGGCAAGCACACTGGCCCTGGTCCACTACCCCGCTGCCAAAGGGGCCGCCGTTCTGACGCGAGCGAAGCAGATTTTTCCAAACACCCGACTGGCGCGCAAAGGGCAACGCGTGCAGGTGCTGGGACCTGGGCAGGCCGCGTGGCACTAGGTTGGCACCCGCGATCGGATCGATCGCGGGTGGTGTTGCCCTAGGCGCTAGTAGAGGGTCCGGTATAGTCGCTTGGGATAATCGTCCACCGCCGGGTGCTGTCGGCCCAACAGATGGAAGACCGAGACCATGGCATCCTTGGCGGCTCCGTCCCGGAAGTTGCGGTCGGCTTCGACAATGGCGAACCACATCCGCAACGCTGTTTCGTAGTCACCTGCCACGGCAGCGCAGCAACCCACCAGATATCGCGCTTCCGAGTCATCCGGATCGCTCTGCAGGCGTGTCGCACAAGCCTGAGCGCCACCGGCAGCCGCGCAATGACCACGGAACTCAAGGTGGGTGAGCAGCGCCTGGCCCTGTTCCCATTCGCCTGAACCCTCTTCCAGGCGACCTACAAGTTCGCGGACGACAGCTTCATCGGCGTTTTCCATCAGCCGCAGCCGAGCCAGACCCAGAATGGCAGCGCCATTGTCCGCGTCTTCCCGCAGTGCTTCCTCGAAGAGTCGTTCGGCTGAGACAATATCTCCCAGTTCCAACTGGACCCGAGCGGCGTCAACCAGATCCGCCAGCTCTTCTGTGGCCCCGGGCGGGGCGTCCGGTACATGCTGGCGCAGTCGTTGCTCGAGTTGTTCGCGCGGCACGGCACCGGTGAATTCGTCGATGAGCTGGCCGTCCTTCACCACCTTGATGGCGGGGATGCTCTGCACACGAAAGGCCTGAGCCAACTCCTGATTGGCATCCACATCGACCTTCGCCAGCACGATGCCCGGGCCCAGAGCGGCAACGACCTCTTCCAGCATCGGTCCCAAGGTTTTGCAGGGGCCACACCACTCGGCCCAGAAATCAACGACGACAATATGTTCCTTGGAGCCCTGTACTACGACCTGTTCAAAATTGGTCGAATCGACGTCGATGTAGCTGGGACTCGGCGGCGTGATTTCCATGCGGATCGTCCTGTTCTTTTGCTTCGATGAACGGAGACTACTGGGTTCGACCCCGGCCGGCGACAGGCCATTCATCCACGACTTCGCCGTCCTGGAGGACGTACAGTCGGTCATGCAGATTCGTTGTCATGCCGCCGTGCAATGGGATCCAGGAGAGAATCTCTCCCACCCGGAATGTATGCCCGGAACCTGTCGTGTCCACGTGGCCGTGCTCCACCGACATGCCTTTGATGTGAATGTCGGGATGCTCAAGGCAGTAGCCATACGGCGTGGGGGGATAACTGGTGAACGCCTTCTGCCCGGCGTCGATGATACACTGTCCGGGAACCGCTGTTGAGACAACGGTGGTCACCATGCGCAACGGACAACGGCTCGGGTCGAGGTCTTCACGTTTGTTTACCCGAGTCATGCCCTCCCATGCGTATGAGCCGATGCGGGTCTCCGTGCAGCCCAGAGCGGCGCTGACCGATTCACTACCGGTGCCACCACCGCTGATCGATTCTATGACCAACCCGGCGTCGCCGAGCAGTTCCCGAACTTCGTCAAGCAGAGGGCCCAGTGTCGGGCGACTCGGATATGTCATGACGCCAGCGAAGCGAATTCCCGGCAGACGGTCGATCAACTGCGCCAGTTCCAGCGTCTGCCGTGGCGTCTGCGTGCCGCATCGATGCCCACCGGTGTCCATCTCGACGAGCAGCCCGACCTGGACACCAGCCGTCTGCATGGCAGCCGAAATGCCTTCAGTCGTGGCCTGCGAATCGACAGCCAGAGTGATCCTTGTGGAGGGGTGCGACCCGACCAACGCGACCAGGCGTTCCAGTTTGCGTCGGCCCACGATGTTGTACGGGACGAGGATGTCTTCGATACCGGCGGCGGCCATTGCCTCCGCCTCACCCAACTTCTGACAGACGATGCCGATGGCGCCGGCGGCGACCTGGCGCTGGGCAATGGCAGGTGTCTTGTGCGTCTTCGTGTGCACGCGCAGGCTGATCCCAAGCAAGTCACAGGCGGCCTGCAACTGTGCGATGTTGTGATCCAGCACCTTGATGTCCACACACAGGGCAGGTGTATCGAGTTCGGTGTAGTTCATCGGCGACACAGCTCCTGAAAGAGATCGGCATAGCGCGACGCGGTCGTGTCCCATCCGTACTCCCGCAGGCAGTAGTGGCGGGCATCAGAGCCGGCAGCCTCGCGCGCGGCCGTTGGCTGTTGATAAAAGGCATGCACGGTGTCAGCGAACGCTTGATAGTCACCAGCCGGCACCAGCCAGCCACCTTCCCGAACGGCCTCCACCAGAGCGTCTACGGCAAAAGCCACAACGGGTGTGCCAAGATACATCGCCTCCAGCGGAGCAATCCCATACCCTTCGACATCCCCCTCGGTCGATACGTTCGGCATCAGGAACAAATCGCAATGTCGGCGCAGCATGGAGCACGTATCATCATCGAGAACCCCAAGCAACAATACCTGCTCCGGATGTGTGAGTCCCGCACGTGCCGCCCGGATCCGGTCCGCATCGGGTCCGCCACCAACGACGAGCACGCGAATGTCACCAGCCAGCAGAGGGACGCCTCGCGCAAGGAAAGCGGCAACACCCTTGCGGGGCACCTGGCGGCCCAGATTGAGCACCACGCGGTCACGGCCGAAGCAGATGCCATGTTCCTGCTCAAAGGCCCCGCGCAGCGCATCATCTCGTTCGGGCGCAAGTTCCTCGGGCTCAGCGCCGAGGTAGATGAGCCGCATTTTCCCGCGCGGCACGCCCCAATCGCGCTCAGCAATGTCAATGGAGTTGTCGCTGATCACGGCGATGCCGTCACAGGCCAGCGTGCCGCGCCGCATCAGCGCCTGTGCCAGACTGTTGCCAAACGTCATCTCGAGCCCATACAGACTGCAGCAGAAGCGAGCTTTCCCGCGCAACGGCGCCAGCATCGCAGCCAGAGAGGCAGTGACTCCATCAGAGAAGTATACCACGTCGACCTGCCGCAGTAGCAGGGCCAGGGCAGCGCGCAACAAGGCCCACGGCATGAACCAGACAAGATGCAGGATCGACTGGTAGCCAAGGGCGACGAGGGTCACGGGCATGCGCACACTCAGGTAGCTGTACAACTTCCAGGCATGGGTCTGGGCACCTCCCCGGGACGGCGGATATCGTCGGGCCAGGAACAACACCCGTAGCGGCGGCGGCCTGTCTGCCTGGATTTTTGCGCCTGCTGGGGGGGGTGTGTTCATTGCACCGGTGTCCGTGAATCGGCGGCCAGAAGCGGCCGTCCACATCGAGAAACGTGAGTCACCTCAAGCAGGGCAGTATGGCAAGGATCGGCGCAGAGGTCGCTGATTTCGAAGGAGAAGAATTTCATGAGGGCCAAGTCAAGAACATCAAACTCAGCGACTATCGGGGCAAATGGTTGTGTCTGGTTTTTTTCGTCATGGACCCTGACCGCATACTGCGCACGATCGAAATCCACGATCTGCCCAACGCGGCTCAGTTCGTTGCCAGTCATGGCGATCAGGTATGTCCGGCCAATTGGGAGCCCGGTGCTGATACACGGAAGCCCGGCATGGACCTCATGGGCAAGATCTGACGTCGACACGACCCTGCCCGTTGTCTACAATCCGGGGGCTGTTGAGTGACATTTCTCTCAGTGACCCCCGTTTCTGTTGCCGAAAGACAGGATGATCATGAGAATTGCCGTCGCCGGTTTTGCCCACGAATCGAACAGCTTCGCCAGCCAACCAACAACTCTCGATGATTTCGTCATCCACGAGGGGGATCAGGTGCTGGTGCGTCAGCAGGACACGTACCACGAGATCGCCGGATATATCGCCGCCGCCAAAGATCTTGGTATGCAGTTGTGCCCGACACTGGCTGCCTACGCGACTCCTGCCGGACCCGTCACTGCCGCCGCCTATGAGGAGATCGTGGGCCGGATTCTGGCCGGGATCAAAGCGGCAGGAAAGATCGATGGTGTCCTGCTGGCCCTGCATGGAGCCATGGTGGTCGAAGGATTTCCCCACGGTGATGCTGAGACCGTACGACGCGTGCGACAGCAGGTGGGTCCCGACATCCCCATCGTCGTCACCCATGACTACCACGCCAATGTGCCTCCCGAACTGATCGAGGCGGCAGATGTCCTCATCATTTACAAGACCAATCCCCACGTGGACCAGCGCGAACGTGGCATGGAAGCGGCGACCCTGCTGGCGCGCATGGTACGTGGGGACGTGCGACCGAAGATGTCCCTCGCCAAGCCCGAGTTGGTCTTCAGCATCTACTTCCATAACACCAGCGTGCCGCCTATGCGACCGCTGATGGAACAGGCCATCGAGCTTGAAAAACAGGATGGGATTCTATCCTGTTCCATCGCGGCAGGCTATCAATACGCCGACGTCGACTGGATGGCACCCTCCGTTGTGGTTGTCACCGATGGCGACCAGGGGCGAGCCGATGCCGAAGCCAAGAAGATCGCCAATGAGATGTGGGCGATACGCGAGAACCTGCTTCTCGACGTGCCTGGACCGGCAGAGGCGGTGCGCCTGGCCATGGCCAGTGACGTGCATCCGGTGACCCTGCTCGACTTTGGCGACAACATCGGCGGCGGTGCTGCCGGGGACTCGACGTTCGTACTCGAACAACTGCTCAAGCAGGGGGCCGATCGCTGGGTCGTGACCCTCTGGGACCCGGAGGCGGCGCAGGCTTGTTTTGCCGCCGGTGTCGGTGCCAGCGTGACGTTGACAGTGGGCGCCAGAACGGATTCCGCGCATGGAGAACCGCAGAGGATCACGGGCATCGTCCGCACGCTGAGCGATGGCTTCTATGAAGAACACGAACGGCGCCACGGTGGCGAGCGCCGTCACAGCCAGGGACCCACTGCTGTCGTCGGTACAACATCGGGCGCCGGCACGGGGCTACTCGTTCTCAACAGCGAGCGCCAATCACCCAACAGCATACACCAGATCAAGAGCGTTGGAATCGCCCCGGAGCAGCAGCACATTCTGGTGGCCAAAGGCGCCGTTGCTCCGCGTGCAGCCTACGAGCCGGTGTCGCCGCGAATCATCGAAGTCGACTCGGGGGGCGCCTGCTGGATCGGGCGTGGCAAGGAGAGTTACCAGTTGGCCTGCCAGAGGCTCTACGAATGGAATCGTCCGTAATCATCGCCCAAGGAGGGATCACATGACTTTGCGAATCGGTATTGTTGGTGCCGGCGCCAATACACGGAGTCGCCACATACCGGGTTTCCAGGGATTGCATGGCGTCGAGGTTACCGCCGTCTGCAATCGAACCCGGGCATCCGGCCAGAAAGTGGCCGAGGAGTTCGGTATATCGGATGTATACGATGACTGGCAGGAACTGGTACAGGCGGCAAACGTAGATGCTGTCTGCATCGGCACATGGCCCTATCTGCACTGTGACATCACCCTGGCAAGTCTGGCATCCGGCAAACATGTCCTCACCGAAGCACGCATGGCGATGAATCTTGCCGAAGCTCAGAAGATGCTGGCCGCGTCGCAGACATCTGACCAGGTGGCCATGATCGTCCCGGCGCCGTTCTATCTGGAGAGCGAGCCCACCCTGCTGGAGATGATCGCGAACGGGATTTTTGGTGACTGGCTGGAGATCCACGTGAGTGCCCTGAGTGGTGACTGGAGCCCTGAGGCACCCATACACTGGCGCCAGCGTCGCGAGCTGTCCGGTGACAACATCATGTCCATGGGAATTCTCAACGAGACGGTCCGTCGCTACGCCGGTCACGATGAGAGGCTGACGGCACACGGTCGGACCTTTGTCGACGAGCGACCCGATGGTGCAGGTGGCAAAGCGACCGTCGACGTGCCCGATAGCCTGGGCATTGTGTCACAATTACAGAATGGCGCCGCTGCTGTCTATCACATCAGCAGCGTCGCTGGTAGAGGCCGCGGTGGGTCCATCGAGATGCATGGCACCAAGGGTGCCTTCCGGCTGGAAGAAGGCAAGGCCTACGTTGCCATCGGCGCTGCAGCTTTTGCCGAATTGCAGGTGGCGCCGGAGAAGAAATGGGGCTGGAATGTCGAAGCCGATTTTGTCGACGCCATTCGTGCAGGCAAGCCCGTCACACATACCAGCTTCGCGGATGGGGTCCGCTACATGGCCTTTACTGACGCTGTGCAGACCAGTCTACGCGAGGGGCGCAGAGTCGATCTGCCGAAGACCTGAGAGGGCGCAGCGTCGGCGCGGCAACGCAACCGTGTTCAGCTTCAGGGCTGCAGGGACTTCCGGTAGAACTTCTCCAGAGAATCCTGCGGTTCCCAACCCAACAGACGTCGAGCCTTGTCGTTGGAATACTTGCCATGTGGCAGGTCAGTAGTGACAAAGAATACTTCGTTGCGTGAGGGCAACTGTTGGACGTCGACCTCGAGGGCGCAACGGATGGCGCGGGCCGCGTCAGGAAAGGTGACCGAAAAGGGGATGAGACCGTGCTGTCCACCGAATCTGGGATCAGCGGGATCGGTCCGGCGGAAATTCAGGAACAGCATGCAGAGCACGTGAATGGGATACTCGTCGGCGAAGATGCGACAGATCTCCTGGCCGGCGGACTTGCTCAGAGCATATAGATTCGTGCCGGCGTGGGCAGGGACTTCTTCGACGATACCGAAGTCATACGTATGGTATGGTTCGCCCGTAATCGTGAAGTGGGGTCCGGTGTTGATTATGCGCTCGTGACCCATATCGACGGCGACACGCATGGCATTGTATGTGCCCGTTGTATTCACCTCCCATGCGATCTGACGGTGCGGCCGCAGGACGGAGCAGTTGACGATGACATCACAGCCCTCTGCGGCACGCCGCACCTGATCCAGGTCTGAGACGTCCACTTGCATCATCTCGTGTGGTGACTTGTCGGGCAGGCGCACGTCGGTGATTCGCAGGCAGTAGTCGCCGGAACGCTCCAGTTCCTGCACCACCCAGGGGCCCAGATAGCCGTTGGCTCCCAACAGACAGACTTTCATGATGCTGCTCCCTGTTTGCGCGGGCGTCCGAAGTCATGCTGAAGCTGCACGTCCAGTTGACGCCGGCCGGCTGCGGGGAAGCGGGCTCCCTCGAAGTCGCCCTGCAAATGGAAGAGGCGGTAGGATTCGCCGGTATCAGTCTGGGTCAGGGCTGCGGTGATACCGGCGGCGGCATCACGTGGATCGATGGCCACCGGATCCAGGTCGTCTTCAGCACCGACAGTTTCAGCATCGACGAGATGTCCGAGACGAACAATCGTCAACTGAATCTGCGCAGTCTGGGCGAATTCACGAGCGACGAACTCCCCCAGAATGGGGGCCATGACAACAGGCTCCGTGGTCGGGCGGGGACGCCAGCTGGGCGATACGAGAAAGTCAGGATCGTATCCGAGGAACGAATCCAACGAACTGACATAGACCATATGCTGGACGCCGGCATCGACGGCCGCGATCAGCAGGTTATAGGTGCAGCGTGTGCAGGCATCAATCCAGGCGGCGGCATCGGCTGTTGCAGGGCGAATCGGCCCCGGGATGTGGACGATTGCCCTCATCCCTTCTACCAGCACGTCCGTTTGTCGGCCATGGCCGAGTTGCGACTGAACGAACTCCATGTCGGAGCGCACGTGCCGCCGATCGGTCAGGCGCAGTCGATGTCTTCGGCGCTGCAGCGCACGGGCTACGGCCCGTCCCAGAATGCTGCCGGCACCGGTAAGGAGGACTTTCATGATCTTGCCGTTTCCTAGGCGTTGCCCAAGGGCTGTGCGGTAGCGGTGACTGGCTCAGGGCGGATCATCTGCGCCTGCGGCCGTTTGTCAAAATAGGGCCGTTCGTCAAAACAAGTTCGGGCCTCGGCCGATTCGAATGGCTACAGAATCTGCCGATCAATGTTGGCCGCCACCATGTCGTGCACATCTGAGTCATGCAGGGCACTGGGTGACTGCATCTCCAGGACCGCCTTTTCGTGCAGCTCATCGATCGACCGGCATCCTGCTGTGGCGAAAGTGGAACGCAGGATCTGCAGAATCACAGGAAGCTTGTCGGATACCGAGCCAAGGTGTGGCACATATCCAGTGATCCCTTCCTCAAAGAACAGATCCTTCAATTGAGAATAGCGGCGATGGTTGCGCGCCTTGGCGCTGCCTTCCATCCAGTATTCCTTGACGATCTCACCGGCGGCGTTGCGCATGAGGTTGCCGGCAGATTCAGTGTAACGGGCGAAGAAGTTGCCCATCATAAGCGCGTCAGCGCCCAGCGCCAGAGCGACGGACATGTCTGCCGGGCCCGAGATGCCGCCATCGGCGATGATAGGGATGTACTGCCCGGTGCTCTGCGCGTGGGCATCACGCGCTGGAACGATGTCAAGCAGTGTCGACCCCTGACCCCGACCGGTGGCCTTGACTTCTTGTGTCGTGCACCCCGAGCCAATGCCCATACCAACCTTGACGGCATCGGCGCCCGCTTCCACGAGAAACTCGAAACCCCGCGCGGTAACCACGTTGCCGGCGATGACGGGGATCTCATAGGTAGCCTTGATCCACTCGACCATCTGCCGCTGGTACTGGGTGTGGCCATCGGAGGCATCGATGACAAGCACGTCAACTTCGTGTTCCACGAGGCACTGGACACGTTCACGGTCCTCGGGATGTGTCGACACAGCGGCTCCCACCAGCAGCCTCTTTTGTGTGTCGATCGACTCGTTCGGATGCTGCAGATGCTTGTCGAGGTCCTTCTTGAACACCGCTGTCTGCAGGACGCCATGCTCGTCGACAATGGGGAGGAAGCCGCGGCCGAACTTGATCATCAGCTGGTTGGCTTCCTTCAGGTCCGAGATGTTCACCCCGTACTGCACGTCCGTGCGCATCCGCTCCTGGACGGTGATGGCGTGATCACGCCGCTCGTCGAAGTCCTTGTCGGTGATGACACCCAGCAGTTTGCCGTGGAACTCCCCCGAGTCGGTCACCGGGAAGGTCGTATACCCCATCTCCTCCATGATATGGATGATGTCGCCGATGGTATTGCGCGGCGACAGGGTTGTGATATTGGTCTGGAAACCCGCCTTGAAGCGCTTGACCCGGCCGAGTTTGTCGGCCTGTTCCTCGATCGTCTGGCTCACGGGCAGGATGCCGATGCCGCCCAACTGGGCAATGGCGATCGCCATCTCTGTGCCCGTCACTGCCTGCATGGCGGCCGTCATGAACGGCGTCTGCAGCCGCAGGAAGTCATCCTTGCTGCGGCACAGGCGGGTTGTGAGTTGAACGTTCAGGGCATTGCCGTCCGGCGGGGTATAGCCGGGCAGAATGCGGAACTCACGGAGACTATGGGAGGGGCAGTCGAGAACCTTCGCCATGTTGGCTCGTCCTTATATGGAGCCCCCGGGGAGGAGGACTCGAAAAGCGGCGGCGAGGGGGAAGATCAATCCTCTTGCGAGCAACGAAACTTACGGATCGAGCCCCCTTTGTCCAATAGTAGCTAACGTGTAGCTTAGCCCTGAATCATCCATTCCCGGCAGACAGCGTGCGCGTCGCCGGCGCCAGAAGGAGAGAGTTCGATCATGCCCTACATGAGACACTACAGCGGCAAAAGCAGTGGCGGCCATCGGATCGGTTTTTTGATCGGCTGCCTGGCAGGCATCGTTCTTGGTGCGGCCCTGGGTATTCTGGTGGCCCCCCACCGTGGCGATATCACGCGACGGAAGCTGGTCCGCCGTGCAGGAGAGACGCGTGATCAGGTGGTCGAAAGGGTCGAGGACCTGATGGTTCATCGAAGTGAGGACGCAGATGCTGACGAAGCGGCAAGTCACTGACAGTCTGAAGGGGCGACTGGCTGAGGTCGCAGATCGAGGCAGGCTGTTTGGCCATGCGCTCAAGGTGCGGGCCGACATGGCCGCGATTCGACGCCGTCTGCGTGCCAGTTACGCCGAGTTGGGCGAGGAAGTCTATCGTCGCCTGCAGGCGGGAGAGATGGAAGGCGACCACCGATTGTTGACGATGAAAGAACGGATTGACGCCCTCAAGTCCGAGATTCATCAGCGGGAGTCCGATCTACGCGACATCGTGCACGCCGGATTTGGCCACGACAACGACAGCGCCTCCGGCACACAAACCCCCCAATAACACAGCCCGGGTCTCCGTACGACTCCTGTGGGGCGGCAGCCGGACGGGTGACGCAGACCCCGCAGTTGCAGGTTATGCCGATGCCCCTGTGTCACTCTGATGGAGTCGATACAGGCGGGCATAGATGCCGTCTGCACGCACCAACTCGTCATGCCGGCCCCGCTCGCGGACTTCGCCATGATGTAGCACCAGGATCTGCTCTGCATTGCGGATCGTCGACAGTCGGTGGGCGATGACGACAGAGGTCCGTTCCTGCATCAACCGGGCAATGGCTCCCTGAATGAGTTGCTCGGTCTCCGTGTCAATGCTTGAAGT
This sequence comes from uncultured Gemmatimonadaceae bacterium, assembly GCA_937919035.1. Classification (GTDB taxonomy): domain Bacteria; phylum Latescibacterota; class UBA2968; order UBA8231; family UBA8231; genus UBA8231. The sequence goes on along the minus strand of CALFPI010000563.1, from coordinate 915 downwards.
GGCTTCGTCAAGCACGAGGATCGCCGGGTCGAAAGCCAGGGCGCGGGCGAAGGAGAGCAGTTGCCGCTGCCCGCCAGACAGGCTCGTGCCACCTTCCGTGACTGCCTGCTGATAGCCATCGGGCAGTCGTTCCACGAAGTGATCCGCATTTACGTAGCGGGCGACGGTGCGAACCTGTTCCGCCGTGATGCGCTCCTCGCCGAGCCGGATATTGCCCTCGATGCTGCCTGTAAACAGAAACACATCCTGCTGTACAATGCCGATGCGACGCCGGAGTGCGTCCGGATCCCATTCGCGGACATCCAGTCCGTCGACGAGCACGTTGCCCTGCTGCGCTTCGTAGAAGCGACACAACAGGTTGACGATCGTCGTCTTGCCGGACCCTGTGGCGCCGACCAAGGCCAGACTGTGCCCGGCAGGCACCCGGAATGAGACGTCCTTCAGGATCCAATCGCTCGCTTGCGGATCGTATTTGAAGAAGACCCGATCGAACTCGATGGCAATGCCATCCTGGCGCCGGCCGACATGCCCCGCGGGTCCCCCAGCGGGTTCCGCCTGTGTGTCGAGCAGTTCGAAAATGCGTTCCGACGCCGCCATGGCGCTCTGCAGCAGTGCATAGCGATCGGAGATGTCCATGATGGGTCGGAAGAACCGTCGGATATACTGCAGGAAGGCAACAAGGACGCCGACATCGATTGCGTTCTGCACAACGGCCCCGGCCCCATACCAGACCATCAGTGCCATGCCGACCGTGCCGACGAACTCGGTAAATGGGAAAAACACCGAGTAGTAGAAGATTTCTCGATCCTCCGCCTGTCGGTAGGGCAGATGCTCCTCGTCGAAGTCGCGCAGGTTGCGCTGCTGACGATTGAACAGTTGCACCACCTCCATGCCGGTGATGTTCTCCTGCAGGTA
>CALFPI010000562.1 GCA_937919035.1 uncultured Gemmatimonadaceae bacterium | reverse complement strand
GCCTGAGATTTGTGATCACTTCCGCGTCGGTCGCCGATTCGAAGCGCACTCGCCCGGTTTCGTGCAGGTGCGCCAGAATCGGGCTCACGCCGATGTAATCGAGGCCCGCAGATACGGAATGCGTATGCTGCATCTGGCCTTCGTCATCCTGCAGGAAGTAGGTCTTGTACCCCTGAGCAACACCGGGCGAACCGGCGCCGCCTGCAAGGCGTGCGGCATGCTCTCCGGAAGCAATGCCTCGCCCTCCTGCCTCGACGCCGACAAGTTCGACACTGGCATCACCGAGAAATCCGAGGAACATTCCCGTCGCATTCGATCCACCACCGACACAGGCATAGACCCGATCCGGAAGACGTCCTTCCCGGTCGAGCATCTGGGCCCGGGCCTCCTCACCGATCACACGTTGCAACCAGGCTACCATTGTCGGGAATGGATGTGGACCGCATGCGGTACCGAGAACGTAATGCGTGTCCTCCATGGAATTGGTCCAGTCGCGAAAGGCCTCGTTGATGGCATCCTTCAGCGTCGCCGAGCCATCCACAACGGGCACAACGGTGGCGCCCATCTGTTCCATCCAGAAGACGTTCGGCCGCTGCCGCTCGACGTCGACAGCACCCATGTAGATGGTGCACTCCAGACCGAAGCGCGCTGCCATTGTTGCCGTCGCCACACCATGCTGGCCGGCACCGGTCTCGGCGATAACGCGCCTCTTCCCCATGCGCTGCACGAGTAGGCCCTGGCCCATGACGTTATTGAGCTTGTGGGCGCCGGTCTGGTTGAGGTCTTCCCGCTTGAGATAGATACGGCGGCGGCCACCAACATCGGCGGACAGATTCTCCAGCAGCGTCAGTGGTGTCGGTCGGCAGGAGTAGGTCTGCAGCACCTGAACATAGGCCTGCCAGAACGCCGGATCGCGGCGTGCGTCATCGAAAGCGACGACAAGTTCATCGAGGGTGGTGCGCAGGATTTCAGGTAGGAAGGAGCCACCGTAAGCACCGAAGTAGCCCGGGCGTTCACCGCCGAAAAGCAACTGCTCCCAGGCGGTGGCGTTCGGTGCTGCCGTCACTCGACAAGCTTGGCGCGCTTGAGGGCATCGAACATAGAAGTGTTGGCCGCCCCCTCTGACGCCTGTTCCTGGCGTTGACGTTCGGCAAACTCCTTGAGGTTCGTCTCGCCTTCCACCTGTTCGGCCCGGCGAATCGACAGACGCAAGCGCTTGCGCTTGTTGTCGACCTCAAGGACAGCAACCTTCACCTCTTCACCCACTGAGACCACGTCCCTGGGATGATTGACGCGGCGGTCAGCCAGCTCGGACACATGGATGAGACCACGCACATTCGGTGCAAGTTCCACGAAGGCACCGAAGTCTTCCAGTGCCTCGATCTTGCCCATCATCACCGAACCCGTGGTGAACTGCTTGCGGATCTCGTCCCACGGATCCTTCTCCATGGCTTTCATGCTGAGGGAGATCCGTTCCTTGCGACGCTCACCCAGATCCTTGACGGCAATCACCTTGACCGTCACTTCCTGGCCCGGCTGCAGCACATCCTGCGGATGGTTGACGCGATCGTGGCGCAACTCGGACACATGGATCAGTCCCTCAACGCGAGAGCCAAGATCGACGAAGGCGCCAAAGCTTTCCAGGCGCGTCACAGTGCCAGTGAGCTGCGCTCCCTTGGAGATCATGTCGCGCACGCTGACTGCGTCCCTCTCCTGATCGGCTTCAACCAGGGCGCGACGGGACAGGACGATGCTACGGCCACGATCACGGAAGCGGATGATCTTGAAGGTCATCGTCTTGTCGCGGTACTGCTCAAGGTCCTCGGTGAATTCGGTATCGACCTGTGACACCGGGCAGAAAGAGCGCATGCCTTCGAGATCGATGCCGAGTCCCCACTTGTTCACCGCCATCACGCGCCCCTCGATGGGGGTGCCGGCCTTGTAGGCCTTATAGAGCGTGTCGGCCTGCCGTGCCTCGCCGCTGACGAAGCGGGACAGGACAATGTCGCCGCCGTCGCTTCCGGAGAGACCCACAACAAAGGCTTCGATTGGTTCGCCTACAGCGAAGGCCATCTCGCCATCTTCACTCTTCAACTCGATGGTGCGGATCATGCCTTCGCTGCGTCCACCGAAATCAACGAAGCAGTGCTCTTCACCCAGGCGTACAACCACGCCGCTGACTTTGTCGGTGACTTTGACCTGCTGCACACCACCGGCGATAGCCGCCTGCTGGTCAAGGAGTGCGTTCATATCGACATCGGGTGCCGGCTCTGCAGTCGGTGCCAACTCTACAGTCGGTGCCAGCTCTGCAGTCGGTGCCAGCTCTGCAGCGAGCACCGGAGTGGCCTCAGGTACGGAGGGTACAGGTGCGGGTACGGGTGCAGACACAGGTGCAGCCGCTTCAACAGGCACAACCGGAGTCGGTGCCGAAACTGGCGCCTCCACTGCGGGCGCCGGCGCTTGTTCTGTGGCGACAATCGGCTGCGGGGCGGCGGTGCTGCCAACGGCAGAGTCCATCGCGGGCGGCTCACTAGTGGCCACGGTCTCCGGCGTGCCAGTGCCGTCGGCCACGACTTCTTCTGTGGTGGCAATCTGCGGCTCCGGCAATGATGAATTGTCTACCGGCGAATCCTGGCTTGACGGATGGGACATGTTCGTGATCTCCTGCGATGGCACGCTTGACTGATGAAGGAACGAGAGTTCTACGGTTGCAGCAGGACTTTTCCGGTCGTTTTACGACCCTCAAGAGCCCGGTGTGCATCTGCCGCATCAGCCAGCGCGAAACGCGCTCCGACACGGACATTGAGTTTTCCAGCATCGACCCAATTGAGGATCTCACCCGCCCGATCCAGCAGAGCCTGGCGGGTCAACGTGTAGTGGGCCATGGTCGGTCGTGTCAGGAACAGCGAGCCCCTCTGGCACAGAACCTGGGGATCCAGCGGCGGCACGGGGCCGCTCGACTGTCCGAAGAGAACCATCGTCCCGAGAGGCTTCAACAGATTCAGCCCCTTGTCGAAGGTCGTCTTACCCACGGAATCAAACACGACATCAACACCGGCATCATTGGTGAGCTTCTGCACTTCGACCTCGAAGTCGGCTTCCGTGTAGCGAATCACCTCGTCGGCACCCGCATCACGGGCCAGTTGCTCTTTCTCCGGCGTTGACACCGTAGCGATGACCTTTGCCCCACGCATTTTGGCAATCTGCACGAGCAGCAGTCCGACGCCACCGGCGGCGGCGTGAATCAGAGCGGTGTCCCCCGCCTTGAGGGGATAGGATCCAGTTGCCAGATAGTGGGCCGTCATGCCCTGCAACAGGACTGCGGCGGCAGCTTCGGCGTCGACTCCGGCCGGCAGCGGCACGAGGCGATCCACAGGCACGGCAGCCATCTCGGCGTAGGCGCCGATGGCACCCGCGTAGCCGACACGATCACCCACGGCGACTTCCGTGACCCCTGCACCGATGGCGGTTACGGTCCCTGCCCCCTCGACCCCGGGGGTGCAGGGAAGATCGACCGGATAGAGCCCTTCCCGGTGATACGTATCAATATAGTTGAGACCGATGGCCTCGAGGCGCACGAGGGCCTGACCCTCAGCCGGAGTTGGCTCCGCCATGTCCTCGAAGCTCAGGACCTCGGGGCCTCCGTGATGGTGGAAGCGGGTTGCTTTCATCGTCCGTCTCGTCTCAGGTTTTTGCCAGACTGTTTGCCAGACTGTTTGCCAGACTGTTTGCCAGACTGTTTACGGGACTGGCGTCTGCAGATCACATCTGTGGCGATCATGTATGGAGGGCCGGATTTTTCCAACGCAGACTGAATAAGGTAAGGCTCCCCCCACCCTCTGAGCAAGGCGAGGCCGCTAGGGCGTCCCCTCCAGCACTTGCAGCGCCCGCGACGCCATGAAGCGCACGCCGCCGTCCGGGTCCTGCTCGCTGACTCTGAGCAACCCCGCCCGAGCCGCCGAATTGCCCAGTTGACCCAGTGTATGAGCGGCATGTTTGCGCACCTCGGGGCGACTGTCAGCCAGCAGGGCAAGAGCCGGTTCGTAGGCGACAGCCGCATGCTGACTGGCCAGTCCCACAAGAGCTGCATTGATCACGGCGTAGGCAGAATCGGACAGGGCCGTCAACAGCGCATCCGTCGCCGCTTTGCCGCGCAACTGCCCCAGTGCGTGTGCCGCACCCATTCGTATCCAGTCATCGTTATGCAGCAGCAAGGCAGAGATATCGGCGGTTGCCACCTCTGCCCCGCTCTTGGCCAGCGCATCCGCCGCACGCACCACGACGCCGCGGTCCTGGCGCTTGAGCAGCTCCCGCAGATACGGGTGCGCGGCTGCGCCAAAGGCGATCAGGTCGACCTCGAACTCGATGCGCTCCTCCCCGCCGCGGGTCTCAAACAGCTGGATGAGCAGTGGCAGACAGATCGTATCGCGGGCCACCACCGCCTGCTCGATGGTCCCCCGTAGCAGCTGCGGATACTGCGCGTATCTGGCAGCCAGGAACTGCGGGTCCAGACGCAGCAGCCCGCGCGCCGCTACCATTCGCAACGAGTCCGGTTGGGTCGGATCATCAAACTGATGGCGCCACGCCGAGGCCCGGGCAGCGATCTTCATACCTGCCTGATTCCACCGATCCTCGCCATCGGCACAGCCAGCCAACACCGCCACTGACAGACAGATGACAGCCACCTGCTTGACCGCCATAGAGTGCTCCCGTAGCCTACATCGCAGTAGCAAGCAGATCACCTTACTCGAACTCGAGACCATCATGGCAAAGAAGCCTCTCAACCTCATCCTCCTGGGTATTGACAGCCTGCGCGCCGATCACATGAGCTGCTATGGCTATCACCGACAAACGACGCCCCACATAGACAAACTCGCCAGTCAGGGCGTGCTCTTTGAGAACAACTATTCACCCCACATCCCCACGACATCTGCCTATGCCTCCATGCTGACGGGCAAGGACTGCTTCTCCACCAACGTCGTTGCTCTGCGCCATAAGGGGGGCCTGCCGGAGAACATCCAGACGCTCCCCGAGATCCTGCGGGCCGCCGGCTACGACACCTCCTGTGTCGGCTTCTCCGGCAATCCCAGTTCCCGCGGGTTCGACAGTTACCTCGACTACCCTGCCTGGGGCAGCTTTGCCGAAGGGCGCAGTCCGAAGGCCGAGAAGCTCAACGAAGTCGCCGTCCCCGAACTCGAGCGCCTTGCAGGGGGTAAGAAGCCGTTCTGCCTGTTTCTGCGCCACATGGACCCCCACGCCCCCTACCTGCCGCCGGCACCGTTCGAGCGCATGTTCTATTCGGGCAATGAACTCGACCCGCAGAACAAATCCATGCAGCCAGTGATGGACTTCAAGCCTTTCTGCGACTTCTTCGCCGACTGGATGCCGCCAGGAATCACAGACGCCGACTATGTCACGGCCCAGTACGACGGCGCCGTCGCCTACATGGACGCAGCCATTCAGCGGCTCATGACGCGGATTGACGAGCTCGGCCTGCGCGACAACACCCTCGTCGTGCTCAACGGCGACCACGGCGAAACACTCTACGAACACGACTGCTGGTTCGACCATCATGGCATGTATGAGAATACACTGCACGTGCCATTGGTCCTGCGTCTGCCCGGCAAGTTGCCAGCGGGCAAACGAGTCTCCGGATACTCCCTGCATCAGGATCTGGTGCCGACGATGCTCCAGCTGATGGGCGTCAAGCCGAGGAACAAGATCGATTTTGATGGCAGCTCACTGCTGCCGATGGTGAACGGCAGCAAGGCCAGCAACCACTCCGACTTCTACATCACCGAGTGTACGTGGATGCGCAAGCATGGCTGGCGGACACCGGAGTGGAAACTGATTGTAGCGCTGGAGCCCGACTTCCACTTCAAGCCCGAGGTTGAACTGTACAACCTCGTGAAAGATCCTTTGGAGTTGAAGAACGTCGCTGGCACCGAGAAAGCCGTCACTGCCGCCCTGCGGGAGCGTCTGCAGAACTGGGTCGCCAGGCGGGAGCGGGAAACGGGGCAGACGAACCCGATGTATACCAATCTCAACTGGCATGGCAATGCCAGCCACGAAGGCCCCTTCACCTCATCCCAGCAGGCCTACGATACGATGCACATCGGCTCGGTGGGAGCTGCCAACCGCCTGCAGGCCGGGGCGCGCAAGGCGGCACCAAAGAAGAAGGTCCCAGCAAAGAAGGTCCCAGCAAAGAAGGCCACGGCAAAGAAAGTCGCTCCCAAGCGCAAGTAGCTCGGGAACACTACGCACAGTGCGCCGCAGGTGGCGTCGGGCTGATGGTCCGATGATATCTGCGGCGTTTTTGTTCACCCGCCGCAGGTTGGCCAATCACTCCCGCAGGCTGGCGAAGCCCCAGTCCAGCCAGGGGGTCAGCGCCTGCAGATCGGCTGCCTCCACGGTGGCACCCCCCCAGATCCGCAACCCCGGCGGGGCATCCCGGTAGGCACCGATATCGTAGGCGACGGCCTCCGACTCCAGTAGTTTCACCAGCTTCTTTGCCTGGGCCTGCTGCGCATCCGCGGGCAAGACGGTGTACCAGCCGTCGACGATGCGCAGGCAGATCGATGTGCAGGACCGCGTCGCCTGCGGTGCCAAGAATGCCGCCCAGGCCCCACTGCCGGCAACCCAGTCTTCCATGACCCCCAGGTTGTCCTGAGAACGTTGCTGGAGCGTCGCCAGTCCACCAATCTTCTCCGCCCAGCGCAGCCCGTCCAGAGCATCTTCGACACAGAGCATAGAAGGTGTGTTGATCGTGCTGCCGGCAAACAGTTCTTCGTCCAGTTTGCCCTTCTTGGTCATGCGGAACAGCTTCGGCAGCGGCCACGCCGGTGTGTACGTCTCCAGCCGCTCTACGGCACGCGGGCTCAAGACGAGCATGCCGTGAGCCGCCTCGCCCCCCATCACCTTCTGCCACGACCAGGTAACAACATCGAGCCTGTCCCATGGCAGATCCATGGCGAATACGGCAGAGGTCGCATCACAGATCGTCAGGCCGCCCCTGTCATCGGGAATCCAGTCACCATTCGGTACGCGAACGCCGGACGTGGTGCCGTTCCACGGGAACACGATATCTCGCTCGGCATCGGCCTGCGACAGATCGGGTAATTCCCCATAGTCCGCCGTAAAGGCGCGGACCTCTGCCAGTGGCAATTGCCGGGTCAGGTCCGTTACCCAGCCGGAGCCGAAGCTTTCCCACGCCAGTACGTCAACCGGTCGCGGGCCCAGCAGCGACCACAGGGCCATTTCCACCGCACCGGTATCGGATGCGGGCACGATGGCAATCCGGTGATCGGAGGGAATGCCAAGAACGCTGCGGGTACGGTCGATAACCTCCTGCAGCTTCGCCCGACCAAGAGCCGCACGATGGGAGCGGCCGAGGGCGGCATCTGACAGTGCCGCCAGGCTCCACCCCGGTCGTTTGGCGCATGGCCCGGAAGAGAAACATGGGTTGCCCGGCTTCGTACTTGGCTTGCTCTTCACGGCGGGTTTCTAGCCTTCCTGCGAGATGTGATCATCCAGATCGAACAGGCACTCCATCGTGGCCCACCATTGCCCCGGTTGGGCCTCGGCGACCGGCTCCTGGAAGGTTCGCATGAGCTCGTCCCATTCAGCGGCCCTGGGATTCTGTTCGACGTAGCGAGCGAAATCTGTCGCCGGATCAAAGCTGTCCACCGTCGCCATGTGCATGAACATACGCGTACCCAACAGAAAGATGTGCATCTGCTCTATGCCCACCTCCTTGAGTCCCTGCAATGGTTCAGGCCAGGGGTCCCGGTGATAGGCTTTGTACTTCGCCATGAGATCCGGATCGGATTTGAGCTGTAACGTCAGGCCGAAATGTTTCACAGATCCTGTTCCTTTCTAGGCTTCCGCGCGGTAGGCCGCGGCCAGCAGTGATACGGGGTGCTCGACACGGGCCGCAAGGCCACATTGCCGCAGCCCATGTTCGATCTGTACCGTGCACCCGGGGTTGCCCATGGCGATCACAGCTGCCCCGGTGCTGGCAATGTGTCCCATCTTGCGCTGCAGCAGTTTTGCCGACATTTCCGGCTGCGTGATATTGTAGACACCGGCTGAACCGCAACACCAGTCCGCCTCGGTCAACTCCACCAGTTCAATTCCGGGGATCATGGCCAACAGCTTTCGTGGCGCGCTGCTGACGCCTTGCCCGTGCTTCAGGTGGCAGGACTCGTGGTAGGTCACACGCAGCGGTCCGTCTGCCGTCGCCAGAGAGCCCCGCGGCGGGCGCACACGGATCTGTTCCAGCCACTCGTGGATATCCAACGCCTTGCGCGACCATGTGCTGGCGCGCGCCTCGTAGTCAGCATCCCCAGCCAGCAGATGATCGTAGTGCTTGATATGCGAGCCGCAACCGCCACCGTTGACGAGGATCGCATCGAGGCCATTCACATCGAAGGCGTCCAGGTTGATCCGAGCCAGACGACGTGCCGTGTTGACATCACCATTGTGGCCGTGCAACGACCCACAGCACTCTTGCGCCTGGGGCAGGACAACTTCACAACCGTTGGCCTGCAGTACCTCGATCGTGTCGGTGTTCACATGAGCAAAGGAGATATCCGCGACGCAGCCCACAAGCAGACCGACGCGATAGGCGGGACGGACGGGATTTGTCGCCATGTAGTCGCTGGCGAAGGCCTCGTGCGTGAAGCGTGAGCTCATGCGCGGCGCCAGCGGCTCCAGTTCCCGCAGTCTCTTTGGCGCCAGGCGCATCAGGCCGAGGGCCCGGACGGCACGTTCCAGGCCGGACCTCTGGTAGAGTCGCAATATGCGCCCCAATAGATGCAGACGTCGCCTGGAGGTGAACAATCGCTGCAACAGCAGGGAACGGAGCAGATTCCGCTGTGGCGAACCGAGCACATTGCGGCGTTCCACCTCGGCCCGTGCCGTCTCGATCAGTTCGGCATAGTTGACGCCCGCAGGACATGCCGTCTGACAGGCCAGACAACCGAGACAGTAGTACATCTCGTCAGCAAAAGCCTTCGTGACATCCAGCTTGCCATCGGCAACGGCACGCATCATGGCGATGCGCCCGCGTGGCGACGAACGCTCCTGCAACGTCTCGACGTAGGTGGGACACGTGGGCAGGCACATGCCACAATGCATGCACTGCTGCACAACGGAATAGTCCAGACCCATCAGCAGGTTGTCGGCAGGCGAAGGCGCCACAGTAGTCGAATGCACAGTAGTCGAATGTCCAGCAGTCAATCGAAGATCTTTCCCGGGTTGAGAATGCCCGCAGGATCAAAGTCCTTCTTCAGGCGACGCATGACTTCCATGGCAACGGGGCCCACGGCGGCCGGCAGGAACGGCTTTTTCGCCAGCCCCACACCATGCTCACCCGTGATCGTTCCCTCCAGGTCGATGGTCACCTGAAAGATCTCCTTCATCGCCGCCTCCACCCGTGCCATTTCGGTGGCGTTCCTCTCGTCCGTCAGGAAAGTGGGGTGCAGGTTGCCATCGCCCATGTGACCGAACGTGCCGATCGTCACATCGTGATCGGCGGCGATCCGCTGAATCGCGGCAACCATCTCCGCCAGACGGCTGCGTGGCACTGTGACGTCCTCGAGAATCACCGTGGGTGCCCGGCGCGCCAGAGCGCTGAAGGCGGTGCGGCGGGCACTTGCCAGTTGCGTTGCTTCGGCGGCCGTCGCTGCACGGCGGACATCACGGGCCCCATGATCGCGGGCGATCTGCTCGATCCGTGCCGCCTGTTCCTCGACTTCGGCGGGGTGCCCATCGACTTCCATCAGCGTCACTGCCGCAACATCCGTGGGCAGGCCGATGTGCGCGTAGCCCTCCACACATTCGGCCGTCGTACGGTCGAGAAACTCCAATGTGCACGGGATGATCTTGGCAGCGATAATGGCGGAAATCGTCTCTGCTGCAGCTGTCATTTCGTCGAACAGGCCCAACAGTGTCGCTTTGGCCGCTGGTTGAGGAATCAGCTTCAGCGTGATCCGGGTGATGACACCCAGCGTGCCCTCGGAGCCGATGAACAGGTCGCGCAGTGAGAAACCGGCGACATCCTTCACACACTTGGTACCGGTCGTCAGAATCTGGCCGTCGGCCATGGCCACCTGCAGGGCCATGACGTAGTCCCGCGTCACGCCGTACTTCAGGCCACGCAAGCCGCCCGAGTTGTTGGCGACATTGCCACCGATCGTCGAGATCCGAATCGATCCAGGGTCCGGTGGATAGAACAGACCGACATCGGCGGCGCGCTCGGCGATCATCTGCGTCACCACCCCTGGCTCGACCGTCATGGTCAGGTTTGCTGTGTCGACTTCGAGGATATGATTCAGGCGCACGAGACACAGCACGATGCAGCCCTCACAGGGCACGGAGCCCCCGGACAGTCCCGTGCCAGAGCCCCGCGTGACAACCGGAACATGACGCTCGCTGGCAACACGCAACACAGCGGCAACCTGCTCAACCGTCTCAGGCATAACCACGCACGCCGGGAGTTGATGCAGAATCGCAGTGCCGTCAAAGGCAAACACGGCCAGGTCTTCTGCCGTCGTCAGGACCTGAGCCGCCGGCAGCACCGCCGTCAACGCTGCCGTCAGCTCAGGGTCAGAGGCCGTCATCATTGACTCACGAGCTCCTCGTCGTCGAGGTGGTCGATGCGGTTCAGGTAACGAATGCGAAACGCCTCGGGGTCGAAACGAAAGCGATCGATGCCGGTGTTGCTGTGCCAGTAGTAGATGCCGGCACTCGGCAGATGGTCGGTAAGGGCCTTTACCATGGAACTCATGAAGTCGCCGTGCGACACAATGGCAATACGCTGGGCCCGCTCACCTGCCTGCGCCCGCCGCCGAGCTCGGGCCCACAGCTCTGCCGCCACACCGCTGACGCGCCCCAGACCGGCAGCGGCTGTCTCCTGGCCGCCGCTCCACCAGCCGCCTGCGCCGATCGCGTCCGGCACGACAGCCCCCGGCAGATGTGTGGCGATCTGCGCCCGCCCAAGACCGGGACAGTGATCCTTGCCGTCCAGCCAGACACCGCCGACCTCGTGCACATCAACCCAGATTCTTGCCTGCAGACCCAGGCTCTCGGCCGTGGGCCGCGCCGTTTCCAGGGTGCGCAGCATGGGGCTGCAGTAGAGTTCGTCCAATGGCGGCGCCGACGCCCGTTCCTGCGGGTCCAGATGGCCACCCCTGGCCAGGAACGCAGCAAGACAGTCGGCCTGTCGCCGGCCTCTTTCGGTCAGGGGCGGATCAGCAACTCTCTGCGTCGTGTCGGCCAGAGCGTTGTTGGCCGATTCACCGTGGCGAATGAAGAACAGATCCATATTGTGTGCTTGTAGCCCTCGAAAGTGGTGAGTAGGTTACGTCGGCTTGGATCCATTGCCTCCATCAGCCAGAAGCAGGTCATGAAGATAACGGTTCGTCAGGGTGAGATACAGAAGGCGCGCGACGAGGCCCTCGTCGTCAACCTTTTGCAGTCAGATAGCGCCAGCACGAAGCTGGGCGGAGCGACGGCAGCCGTCGATAAGGCGCTGGCGGGAGCAATACAGCGTGTCCTTCGCAGCGGCGATTTCAAAGGTGAGAAGGGTCAGACTCTCGTGCTCTATCCTGAGGCCCGTTTTCCCACGCAGCGGGTCCTGCTCGTCGGCCTCGGCAAACAAGCCGACTTCACTCTCGATGTGGCGCGGCACGCAGCCGGTGCCGCTGCTCTGAAGTTGCAGGGCCTGGGCGTAACAAGTGCCAGCACCGTACTGCATGGCGCCGGTGCCGGCGGCCTGGCAGTGGAAGCTGCAGCACAGGCCCTGGCCGAGGGCAGCATCCTCGCCTGTTATCGTTTTGACGGCTACCGTAGCGGAGCGTCCGGTGATCGACCCACTCTCCAGCGCCTGACCGTGGTCGAGGGGGATGCGCGCCGTGTTACCGGCCTGCGCCGTGGAATCCGTGCCGGCATACAGATCGCCGAGGGTGTCTGCCTGGCCCGCGACCTGTGCAATCACCCGGGCAACACGGCAACACCGACCTATCTGGCGACGCGAGCACGGGGCATGGCGCGACGTACGGGGTTGCGCTGTCGCGTGCTCGATGAGGCGGCGATGCGCAAGCTTGGCATGGGCGCCCTCCTCGGTGTGTCAGCAGGCAGCGCTGAACCAGCACGCTTCATCATACTTGAACATGGCAAACTAACCGGCAAGGGAGCCCGCAAGCCCCTCGTCTTCGTCGGCAAGGGTGTGACCTTCGACTCGGGTGGTATCTCCATCAAGCCAGGTGCAGGCATGGGCGACATGAAGTTCGATATGTCCGGTGCCGCCGCGGTACTTGGTGCCATGCAGGCCGTCGCCGAACTGGGCATCTCGCAACCCGTCGTCGGCATCGTCCCAGCGACGGAGAACATGCTCGACGGCAAGGCTTTCAAGCCGGGCGACGTGCTGCGGACGATGGCAGGAAAAACGATCGAGATCGACAACACGGATGCGGAAGGGCGCCTCATATTGTCCGATGCCCTGGCCTACGCACAACGCTACGAGCCGGCGGGCATCGTCGATCTGGCGACCCTCACCGGCGCCTGTGTCGTGGCTCTGGGCGAACACGCCAGCGGCCTGATGTCGAACAGTGACGATCTGTCGGCAAAGGTCGAGGCCGCCGCGCAAGGCACAGGTGAGAAAGTCTGGCGCCTGCCTCTATGGCCGGAGTACCGTGAGCAGATCAAGAGCAACGTGGCGGACATGAAGAACACCGGCGGGCGCAGCGGCGGCGCCATCACCGCAGCGGCCCTGCTGGCGGAGTTCGTCGGTGATACGCCCTGGGTCCATCTCGATATCGCCGGCACCGCATGGTCCTCGAAGACGCGGCCCTATACGCCTCGTGGCGGCGTCGGCGTTGGTGTACGACTGCTGGTGGAACTGGCGCGCAACTGGAGTCAACGACGCGCGTGATACTCTCCGATGGCACCCTGCGCCGCCTGCTGGCCTCAGGCGAACTCGTCGTCGATCCCGTCGACGAGGATCAGATTCAGCCCGCGTCGATCGACCTGCGCCTGTCTGATCATTTTCTCAAGGTCGATGAGAACCGTCTCGAAGTCATCCGTCTGGATGCCGAAGTAGAGTACATGGAGTTGACACAGGAACAGATCGTCATCCCGCCACACTCCTTCCTGTTGGCCACAACGCGTGAGCGCATACGCCTGCCCGACAACCTGACTGCCTTTGTCGAGGGTCGCAGTTCGATTGGCCGCATCGGCCTGTTCATCCAGAACGCCGGTTGGGTCGATCCGGGCTTTGAGGGCAATCTGACGCTCGAACTGTTCAATGCCAATCGCCTTCCCATCCGCTTGCAGGCAGGACGTCGGATCTGCCAACTTGTGTTTGCCCGCATGGATCAGGCTGCCGACGCACCCTACCAGGGCAAGTACCAGGGGCAGAGCCGTGCCACGGGCAGCCGTATTGGCCTGGATACCGACAGGTGATGGTACCCCCGCGGCCGTGAACCTCGCAGGGATCAAAACCTGGATCGGGCGCCAGGCAACCCGTTGTCGTGACGCCCTGCTGCTTACCCCCCTGTTGCTGTGGGTCGCAGCCGACGCCATCGTGCCCAACCTGGGCTTTGCGCGCGACGCCATGCGTGTCGCCGTCGACATCGCAGATTGTCGCTGGCCTCACTGGAGCCTGCTCCCCGTGGCTGCCGTGCTGCTCGTGGCCGTACGCGGTGGCCTCACGGCCGGCAGCGGCAATGGGCGATGGAGGGCGGCATGGCTCGGCGTTGGCAACGTCCTGCGTTGGCTCGCTCTGCCGATCCTGCTCCTGCTCGCGCTGCGGGCTCTGTCCCTCTGGCAAGCGGCCGGTGTCGCGCTGCCATGGATCGGATTGACCTGGTCGCCTCACGCCAGCGTCGCCCTGGCCGTTGTGCCTTTTCTTGGCCGCCGTGAACGCCCGGCGGCGATCCGACGACGCATGGCGGTGCTGCTGTTCGTCGGATTTCTTGCGCTCTACGGCGGTTATGCCCTGTACATCTGCCAGATGGTCATGATCCATGGCGACGAGGCCCAGTACCTCCGTGTTACACAGAGCCTGCTACGCGACGGCGACATCAATCTGGCGAACAATCTCGATGGGGATGTGACCGAGTTCCACGTCATGGATGTGGGCGCTGACAAGGCACCAAAAGCTCCGCCCGGCAAGGTCTACTCCGTACATCCCGTAGGACTGTCCGTGCTCCTGTTGCCGACCTACGAACTGGGCCTGCAGCTGTGGTCGAATCCGCGCCTGGGCACTTCCCTGTTCATGGCAATGTGCGCCGCTGCCGTTGTCGCCCTGCTGTATCTGTGGCTTTGTCACGTCGGCATGGCGCATTCGCTGGCACTGTGGGTGAGCCTCGCCTGCGCCACCACGACACCCCTGCTGCTGTTCAGTACACAGATCTACCCGGAACTGCCCACCCTACTGGTAACCTTGATCGTACTGCTGCGCCTCGATGCGAGGCTGCTGCTTCCGCCAACCGACATCAGCAGTCCGCGACGCGGCGCGCAGGGCCCATGGGAACTGGGTGCTCTGGCACTGTTGGTGGGACTGCTGCCCTTCCTGCACCCACGCTACGCCCCCCTGGCAGCCCTGCTGGCAGCCGGGCTTCTCTGGCAGGCAAGGGGTCGGCGACTGCGCCAGGGCTTCGTTGTGGCTGCCGGCGGCATCTGTCTTGTGATCTTGCTGCTGCACAACTACGACTTCAGTGGGGACTGGCTTGGCAACTTCCGTCCCGGCAACTCGTGGGATGAAGATGCCGTGTCACCGGCGACGTGGTGGATGTCCTTGCCCGGACAGTGGCTCCACGTCAGCAAGGGGCTGGCGCTGAATGCTCCCTGGTTCTTCATCGCCGTGATCCCCGGTATCACCGCGCTGGTCATGCAGCGGGATCGTCGGTTGCTGGCGGCGGTGCTGTTGTATACCACGACGGCCGTCGTCAACGGCATCCATCCCGACTGGACCTTCGGTTTCTGCCTGCCGGCGCGCTTCCTCGTGACGGCGCTGCCGGCTCTGGCTCTGTGTGCCGCCTGTGGCTTGGATGTGATCCGCCGCAGTCCCTGGCTGGGAGTACTGTTCTGTGGCGCACTGGCCGTTAGTTGGGACGTTGTTGGTGCCGCAATCCACATCCCGGAGCTGGCCTTTGAAGGTGAACACCTGCCACGGACGGTGGTGGCCGGATTCTACCCTTTTGGTGTCCACGGATTTCTGCACACCGTTGCGTCGCCGCCTGTGCCGGACCTGCTGCTGTGGAGCGCCGCCGCCGCCGCACTGATTTGTGCAACCATTGTCACGATTGCCGGAATCACAATTGCCAGACCGGCGCTGCGCTGGCGGTGGATCAGCGCCGGAGCCATACTCCTGGCTCTGCTGGCACCAGCTCTCTGGGGTCTGGCGGGGACATCGGTCTCGCGCCTGAACATGAGCCTGTCACCCTATCTCAAGACGCTCACAGATGGTCAGATCGGCGATGACGGAACCCTGTACTCCACCTTCCGTCGACTGCGCGAAGGGGACCGCCTCGCCGATGGCAGCTTCGCCGCTGATGCAAGTTCGCCTGGCGGCGCCCTGGCTGCGTACTACATGCCGATCCAGCTTCCCGGGGTCTACCGCATTGTCACGGAGAACGTCGCCGTCGACGGGGAGCAGACCGCCTACATCAGCCACCAGCGTACTCTGCCGGCACTGCAGCCGTGGGTTGAGCGCCTGCGCTTCCCCATGCATGGCGAGCTCGACGGTACCCAGCGCTTCGATTACTACCACGATCGTCTGCAACTCGGCTATCTCCATTTCGTCTACTCCGGCAGTGGCACGCTGCGCCTCGGTGAGACGACGCAGATCTTCCACGCCCGCCGCCTGCCCCTGCGCCTGGAAGAAGCGGCTCGTGTCGATTTTCGCGACGCTTCGCCGCCCTATTCAGCGCGGGAGGACCTGCAGCAGGGACGCTACCTCGCTCGCTTCCATCTGACCGGTGGCGCCCTGTCCACGCTGACACAGCGCCAGCCAACACCTGTGAAGATGGCCGTCTTTGTCGCCGACGGCACGCCGATCCCCTTCCACGACCTGCTGCCCTGGTACAGCAGCCAGCGACGATGGCATGATATCATCTCCCAGCCGCAGGATGTGCAACCCCAACGGGAGCTGCTGGCCGCCCCGTGGTGGGCGTCGGTGCCCATTGCCGGTGACCAGGTCTTCGAACTGAGCTTTCTCGTGCGCCAGCCAGGACCTGTGTGGATTCTGTTCCAGTACGACGGTCCGGCCGATCTCTCCCTCGCCGAGATCGTCGTCTATCGCCAACACCTCGACATGGAGTGACCTGCTCTTGAACGCCGCCGATCTGCACCGCAGCAGCCTCGTGATCGATTCACACAACGACACGACCGTCGCGCTGATTCGCCGCGGCAATATGGGTATCGCCGACGAGAGTGGAGAGGATCGCCACAGCCGTGCCGGTGCGGTGGCCTATCTGCGTCAGTATCTGCCACCCCAGGGCCAGGACACAGTACAGTTCTCCCTGGCCCACCTGCGCGAGGGCGCCGTGGATGCCGCCTTCTTCGCTGTCGACACGACACGCGCCTGGGGCAACCACCTGGTCTATGCCATCGACGCCATAGGCTACCTGAAGCAGGAGATCGCCGCCCACCCGGATGAGCTCACTCTGGCCCGTACTGCCGCTGACATCGAAGCTGCCAGAGCTGCCGGAAAAGTTGCGGTACTGCTCGCAGTGGAGAACACCGCTGCCCTGCAGCACAGTCTCTACGCGGTGGACGCCTTGTACGAACTGGGCGTTCGCACCATGACCCTCACCCACAGTGCCCGCACGGAAGTCGGTGACGGCTGCGAAGTCGAAAGTGGTGGCGGCTTGACCGGGTTTGGCCGGGATGTGGTACGGCGCATGAACCAGCTGGGCATGTTGGTCGATGTGTCACATCTCAACGAGCGCGGCTTCTGGGACGTCCTCGGCCATACCAGCGAACCCGTGATCGCCAGTCACAGCTGTTGCCACGCGTTGTGTGACCATCCCCGCAACCTCACCGACGAACAGTTGCGCGCCCTGGGAAGTGCGGCGGGCGTGGTGGGCATCACCTTTGTGCCATCCTTTGTTGATAGCACAAGACCGACTCTGGACCGGCTTATCGACCACATCCTCCACGCCATCGACGTAGCTGGCGCTGGTGCCGTGGGTCTCGGCTCCGATTTTGACGGTGGCGGCGACCTGCTGGCCCATGGCGGCGAGATGCCGCGTATTACCGAGGCCCTGTTGGGCCGAGGTGTCGACGAGGATGTCCTGTGCGGGATCCTCGGTGCCAATCATCTGCGCTTGCTGCGGGCCACAATCGGGTGACCGATCGTGCCCAGCAGCGGTGCTCAGTCGAGACCGTAGAGCGGCTTGAACTTGCCCTCGAGGTACTGCATCAGGTAGTCGACGTTCAGCGGCTCCCCGGTAATGTCCTGCACCAGTTCCGCCGCCGTTCGGCGCTGGCCGACGGTGTGCACGTTGGTGCGCAACCAGCCGAGCAGGCCCGACAGATCCCCTGAGGCGATCTGCCCGCTCAGGTCGCCGAGGTCGACGCTGGCCTTGCGGTATAGTTGTGCGGCGTACAGGTTGCCCAAGGTATATGTCGCGAAGTAGCCGATCAGGCCCACGGGCCAGTGAATGTCCTGCAGCACACCGTCAGCATCACTCTCGGGTCGAATCCCGACGTAGCTCTCCATACGCTCGTTCCACGCACCGGGCAGATCCTTCACCTGCAGGTCACCTTCGATCATCGCCTTCTCCAGTTCGAAGCGCAGCAGGATGTGCAGGTTGTAGGTGACTTCGTCGGCCTCCACGCGAATCAGCGACGACTCCACCTGATTCACTGCGGCATAGATCCGATCCACATGCACACCGGCAAGTTGTTGCGGAAAATGGTCCGCCAGCACCGGCAGGTAATGCTGCCAGAATTCATGACTGCGGCCAACCATGTTCTCCCACATGCGAGACTGTGACTCGTGAATACCCAGCGAGATGGCTGAGCCAACGGGCATACCCTCGGCGTCGGGCAGGCCCTGCTCGTAGAGCCCGTGACCGGTCTCATGGATGATGCCGAAGAGAGAAGTCTGCATGAGATTGGCACTGTAGCGCGTCGTGAGTCGTACGTCTTTTGGTGATGTGCCGGAGCAGAATGGATGCACGGCGACATCGAGACGCCCCGCTTCGAGATCGAACCCCATGTCGGCCATCACGCGCCGGCCGAAGGTCTCCTGGGGGCCGATGTCAAAGGGTTGATCGAAGAGTTTGTCGGCACCACGACCACTGTCGACGATACCGGCCACGAGGGGCACGAGGCGCTGACGCAGGTCGGCGAGCACCGGCCCGACTTCCTCGACACAGGCATGAGGCTCGTATTCGTCGAGCAGCGCATTGTAGATGGACCCGGTGTAGCCCACTGCTTCAGCGACCTGGCGTTTCAGCTCGACGATCTTCTCCAACCAGGGCTGAAAGGTGGCGAAGTCGTCGTTCTTGCGGGCTTCGACCCACGCTTCATGCGACAATGATTCCGTCTGTGTCAGTTCCACCACAAGAGCCTTGGGCAGGCTGAGGGCCCGCTTCTGCCCGCGTTGTACCTCCCGCAGATTGACCGCCATGTCTCCCTGCAGATCGGCTACGCCCAGAGCTGTGACCAGATCAACCAGTTCTGGTGCGGTCTGGCGATCGTGCTGTATGCCGGCGAGCGTACCCATGGCTCGCGCCCGCGAAGCGGCCCCCTGCGGTGGCATATAGACTTCCTGGTCCCAGCTGAGCAGGGCCTGGGCGTGGCCAACGTCTGCCATTTCTTTGACCAGATCAGCAAATCGCTCGTATTGCGTTGTCAGATTCCCCATCTTTGCTCCGATTCCGTTGCGGCCCATACACGAAACATCAGTCCGGGAGAGTAGAGATGAAGATCGCCCGCGTCGAGCCCCTGATCCTGCACATCCCTTTCTATGCCGACCATGTTGTGGCAGCCATGCACCGCGCCCAGACCCACGATGAACGGGTCCTCGTCATGCGTGTCGAACTCGACGACGGCACTGTGGGCTACGGTGACACGCAGGGAGGCGGTGCTGTTGATCCCGCCCGGCTCGAGAGCCTCGTTGGCACCAGCCCCCTGGCACACCTGCTGGACGACAGCCTTGGCTTCGCCTTGCAGGTCGCTCTGCTGGATGCCGTGGGACGAGCCACGGGCACCCCCGCCCACGCCATGCTGGGCCGCCAGGTGCGCAGCCGTTGCCCCCTCTCCTGGTGGGACATCGACATGCCTGCTGGGGATTGGGTCAAAGAGGCTGAAGCGTCCATGCGCCGGGGTTACACCACCTTCAA
>CALFPI010000561.1 GCA_937919035.1 uncultured Gemmatimonadaceae bacterium | reverse complement strand
CGACGGCATGAGTCCACGCGTGGTTCTGGGAGCCTTCTTCATCGGCTTCCTGATGCTTCCGGGTGCCATCTACATGGGTCTCATCGCTGGATCGACGATGGGCCCCGCAGCAGAATGGGTGACGGTGATCCTGTTTGCCGAAGTGGCGCGCCGCTCCTTTGCACCGCTGAGTCGACAGGAGATCTACGTTCTCTACTACATCGCGGGTGGACTGACTCACGCCATGGCGGGGGTGATGCTGGCTGGCGGCCCCTTTGGCGCCCTCGTCTGGCATCAGTATCTCGTGCAGTCGCAGGTCGGGCAGGCGCTGGGAATGGCGGCCCAGATCCCGCAGTGGGTCGCTCCGGCCCTCGGCTCGGAGGCCATTGCGGCACGCAGCTTTCTGCATCGGGACTGGCTGGCGCCGGTGGCGTTGCTCGTCGCCGGGCAGGTGCTGGCCCGCGCGGAATGGTTCGGTCTTGGCTACGTGCTCTTTCGCATCACCAGCGATATCGAGCGCTTGCCCTTCCCAATGGCGGCTGTTGCCGCTCAGGGCGCCACGGCCCTGGCCGAGGGGGCCGGTGAGAGTGAGGACGGCGGCCGGGCCAGCTGGCGCTGGCAGGTGTTTGCCACGGGGATGGGGATCGGTCTGCTGTTTGGTGCCATCTACGTCGGTTTGCCAGCCCTCACGGGTCTCATCGCCAGCCGACCGTTGGAATTGCTGCCCATTCCATGGATCGATTTCACCCGCGATCTGGAGCATCTGTTGCCGGCAACGCCCCTTGGCATCGCCACCGATCTGGGGCTTGTGCTGGCAGGTTTCGTCCTGCCTTTCTGGGTCGTGGTGGGTGCCTTTGCCGCCGCCGTTCTGCAGATGGCCCTGAATCCCGTGTTACACGCCACCGGGTTTCTGACGCGCTGGCATCCGGGCATGGATGCGGTGACGACCCACTTCGTCAATGATCTGGACCTATGGCTCAGTGTCTATCTGGGTACCGCCGCGGCGGTGGCTCTGGCGGGTATCAGTTCCGCCGTCACGTCGCTGCGCCGGCGTCGGACGGCCAATGGGGGTCCCGCCAGGCTGCCGGCGGGGCGTGGAGATTTTCCGATCTGGATCGCCCTGACCCTCTACTGTGCGGCGGCAGCAGGTTATACCGGGTTGTGTGTATGGCTGCTTGAGGATGATGAGTTCCCCCTGATGTTCCTGCTCAGCTTTGCCTTCCTCTTTACGCCCCTCGTGTCATATGTCAATGCACGGATGGTCGGTCTCACGGGCCAGTCCGTCGGTATACCACTTGTACGAGAGGGCGCGTTTCTGCTTTCGGGGTACCAGGGTGTTGATATCTGGTTCGCGCCGATCCCCTATCACGATCATGGCCGCCGGGCCCAGCTGTTTCGTGAGGTCGAGTTGACGGGGACGAAGATCAGCAGCATTGCCAAGGCAGAACTGCTGATCCTGCCGATCATTCTCGGATGTGGCTTCCTCTTCTGGTCCCTCGTCTGGAGCATGG
This sequence comes from uncultured Gemmatimonadaceae bacterium, assembly GCA_937919035.1. GTDB lineage: Bacteria > Latescibacterota > UBA2968 > UBA8231 > UBA8231 > UBA8231. The sequence goes on along the minus strand of CALFPI010000561.1, from coordinate 4,796 downwards.
GACCCATTCCGTCCACGGCCTTTCCCTTTGCCCAGAAATACTGGCACCTGATCGCGTTGCGGCAGTTCATGTGGTTCTCCTTCACGGCCGAGGGTGGGCTGAGTTTCTCCGAGGTCCTGCATCTGCCGTGGGCGGCGGGCGGTTTCGTGGTGGCAAGTCTCGGCCTCTGGGGAGCCAGTATCTGGGGCCTGCCGGTGGCGCTGGTCTACGGTTTCATCAAGGGTGTGCAGAGTCTGCCCCACATGCTGATCCCGGAAATGGTGGGAGCGCTGCTCGGGCGCTACTGGTTGGAGCGGCGTTTCGGCCGGCACGAGTGGCGCCGGCGCGCGCCGGTCCTGCTCGCCGGGTTCGCCTGTGGCCAGGGACTCACCGGCATGGGGTCTGTCGCCATCGCTCTGATCGCCCGCTCCGTGGCGCAGTTGCCGTACTGATGAAGCCTTCGCCGCTGGGCACGCCGCGCGTTCTGCTTGCTGGCAGCGCCCTCCTCATCAGCGCCTCCTGGGGGTTGCAACGAATCGAACTGATCTACGGCGGCGCCGAGGTCGGTATGGGAGCGGTTGCGGCGTTGCCGCTGCTGCTGCTGGTATGTCTGGCAGGTGTGCGCGAGCGGCTCCCGACATCCATGCGCCCGACGCCGGGCGAGTTGGTGGCGCTCTACCTGATGACCGCCATCGGCCTGCCGCTGACGGGCCGCGGCTTCATTCACTACCTGCTGCCAGCGCTGACAACCGGGTTCTACGGTGGTTTCGTCGACCCCGCCGGGCGCTACGCAAAATTCCACGCCTATATACCGGACTGGCTCGCCGTCCGCGGCGAAGCGGCGACGGTCTTCTTTGAAGGAGGAAAACCGGTTCCGTGGGGCGCCTGGGGGTTGCCCCTCGTCAGCTGGAGCATCCTGCTGGCGGGCCTGTTCACCGCCATGTGGGGAATGGCCCGCCTGCTGCGTCACCGCTGGCTCGACGAAGAGCGCCTGCGCCTGCCACTGGCCGACCTGCCTGCAGCTCTGGCAACGAATGGCGCCGCGTTGTTGCGAAATCGCCTGCTGTGGGTGGGAGCAGCCGTGCCCCTGCTGCTCTACGGGATCAATGGGATCGATCATTACTTCCTGATCCCGGGGACGATCCCAACGGGCTTCGACCTCGGTGACGTGCTAATTGAGGACCCGTGGAAAGCGATGGCGCCTACTACCTCGCGGTTTCACTTCTCGGTCTCACCCCTGCTGATCGGCATCGTCTATCTCATGGCGGTGGAAGTGTCCTTCAGCGTGTGGTTCTTCTTTCTCGTGACCCGCCTGCAGTTCGTGCTGGTGGATCTGCTCGGCAGAAGTGGTGACGAGGGCACATTCGTCGGCGTTGGCGGGCAATGGCGGGAGTGGCCGAATGTCATGCCCCATCTGCAGGCCCAGGCTCGTGGCGGCGTCATGTGCCTGGCACTGGTCAGTCTGTGGGCAGCGCGACACACTCTGGTAACATCGTGGCGTTTCGCCTTGCGCGGCATGGAGCAGGCACGACCTGCATGGCTGGCGCTCTTGCTGGGGGCGACAGTTCTCGTCTGCTGGTCCTGGCTTGCGGGTGTGTCACTGTTGATGAGTGTTGCCCACACGGTACTGTTGCTGCTCACAATTGTGGGCGTGGCGCGACTGCGGGTCGACGGTGGGTTGCCTGTGGCTGGGGTCTGGCTGCTGATTCCGAATCTCTTCTATTTCGTCGCCGGAACCGGCGCATCCGTCTTTGCCCCGTCGACCTGCGTGGTACTGGCCTTCCTCACATTGCTCACCTACGGTACAGTAACCATGTGGCTACCCCTGCAGTTGGAGGGGCAGCGTCTCGGCCGGGAGACGGCAACGACCGGCGTCGGCACGGTCCTGGCAGTAGGGGCCATTGTCGGGCTGACGGCAGGCGCCGTGTTTGCGCTGCAGCTTGTGCACACAGATGGATTGTTCGCTCTCGATCAGAATGGCGGCGCGCGATCCATGGCCCGCGTGGGCCGTTATGTGCAGTACATGTACGCCGAAGCCGGCGCCGAACCGGGCGGTATGGACGTCGATCGACTGGGTGCCGTCGGTTTCGGGGCGCTGGCGACGCTCCTGCTGGCCGCCGCCCGCCAGTGGTTTCTACGTTCGCCCTTCCATCCTGCCGGGTTTATCTATGCCACCGGCCTCGGGGGGGTGTTGTGGGGTTCGGCCCTCGTCGGTTGGGGGGCCAAGGTTCTGGTGGTCCGCTACGGAGGGGCCGGCACGTATCGCGCGCTCAGGCCGTTCTTTTTCGGCTTGATCCTCGGCGAGCTAGCCATGCGCTTGCTGTGGGCCATTCTGGCGCCAATGGGAGAACCCGGTGCAGGTTTTGACTGGTAGGTGAATTTGACGACCGAGGGTGGAATTCACACGATCGTGACGATAGATATACATGTTTGCTACAGAGATAGAGTTGATACGGACCCGCGACAGGGTATATTTATGCTCCTCTGGGCGTCATTGTCGTTGTTACGTCTCCCGCTCACCATGGATGAGATAACCAGATGACTGGCCGCACCCGCCTCCCGGTTCAGATGATCGCCGTCTTTCTTGTCGCTCTGGCGGCATCACAGGCGATGGCGGAGGGGGCTGCCGCTGACTCCGTGCGCAAGTACAAATTTCTTGGCAAGACGGCTCGTGACAAGAGTGATCACGAGGACGCGGTGCGCTACTACACCTCCCTGCTCAGCTTCCAGAGCGATTACCACCTGGCGTACTACTACATCGCCCGCGCGCATCTGGCTCTCGGTCAGCAGGACCAGGCCAAGACTGCGCTGCTGGCGGCCGTTGCCCTGAAGCCCCAACATGCCAACACGAATCTGCTGCTGTTTCAGGTCTATGTCGCCGAGAGCAAGCCCGATACGGCGTGGCTCTATCTCGGCCGACTCGTGGCAGCCGATCCGGAGGATAACAAGTACCGGGAGTACCGACGGACCGTGGCCGATCTGTCGCGGCGCGCCGGCGATGTCGACACCGCCATCGGGCACTACGAGGCGATCGCCACTGATTCGGCGACGCCAAAGGGTTTGCAGCAGGAGCTCTTCGAGTTGCTGGCAGTGATGTATGACGATCAGGACGATCCCGGGCACGCGATCGAGTGGCGGCGAAAGCTGGACAGCACCGGCGGAGCCGAGAACGTCGAGTCACTGGCGAAGATGGTGGAACTGCAGATCGCGACGAATGACTATAAGGGCGCGCGTAAAACGTTGAAGACCCTGACCCACATCGATTCTTCGAGCCGTTATTCGCATTTCGTCCGTATTGCCGAACTGGGTGACAAGGCCGGCGATCCGGCCATGCGCCTCGAAGGTCTTGAAGGCATGGCGCGAAGCCAGCCGAAAGATTTGGAAACCGTCGCCACCATCGCCCAGATTCACCTGAATGATGATGACCTTTCGGCAGCGGGCCTGTGGCTGCGGCGCGGCCTCACGCAAGTGCCTGCGGACGCACAGCTGCGGGTGCTCAATGGTGACCTGCTCATGCGCAACGAGGCCCCCGAGGAAAAGGTGATCGCCGAGTACGAGATCGCCCTGAAGGATCCCAACTGGGCCGCCGTGGCACAGCAGAGGATCTGGCAGATCCGCCCGCCCGAGACGGAGGAGGAGAAATTGCGCAAGGCCTTCTTCGGTCACGGTAACGCCAAGGACGGCGGCAGTTGAGACAGACGATGAGACAGACGCGACTTCCAGCAACCTCTGTACGATCATTCTGACGATCATTCTGACGATCATTCTGACTATCATTCTCTACGACTGAGGCTTCCCATGGTTGAGCTTTTTAACGACGGGGGATGGGCGATGTGGCCCATCGCCTTCCTGCTGGTCTTCGGCGTGGCCATTGCCCTGGAACGACTCTACACCCTGTCGCAGGCAGCGATCGATGCGACCGCCTTTTTCGCCGAACTCGAAGAGGCGATGCGCACGGGCGGAGCAAATCAGGCAGCCCAGTTGTGTTCCGAGACGCGGGGTCCGGTGGCCAGTGTGATCCATGCCGGCCTGCTGCGCATACATCGTGGTGTCGACAACGTCGAAAAAACCATCGAGAATGCCGGCGCCGTACAGATGGCTTTCCTCGAGCGCGGCATGGTGTGGTTGTCGACGGTCGCCAATCTGGCGCCGATGGTTGGTTTCCTCGGTACGGTGAGTGGCATGATCGGCGCCTTCCAGGCGATCAAGGTCGCCGGAGACGTAGATCCGTCCCTGGTTGCCGGTGGCATCTCCGAAGCGCTGATCACTACAGCTGCGGGTCTCGTGGTGGGTATCATCATTCAGTTCTGCTACAACTTCTTCGCCTCCCGCATCGACAAGATCATCGCTGACATGCAGGAGCATACGGCGGGCTTTATTGACGTCCTCACGGAAATGGAACTGAAGGCCAAGGAGCAGGCGTGAACCTGGGCAAGCGCGGGAACCGCGTTCCTGCTGAGATCCCCACATCCTCCATGGCGGACATTGCCTTCCTGCTCATCGTCTTCTTTCTGGTGACGACGACGATGAATCAGGACAAGGGGCTGTCCCTGCATCTGCCTCCCGTGGCTGAGACCAAGGAAGTCCGCGAGAAGAACATCTGTAACGTGTGGATCAACGCGCAGGATCAGATCGCTTTTTTTGAGAACGAGCAACTCACTATGGTGCCCTTCCCCAGCCTGAGGGCTGGCATCGAACAGCGCCTGGTGGCCAACGACAAACTGATCGTCTCGCTGAAGGCCGAGCGGGGTGCCACCTATCGGATCTTCGTCGACGTCCTCGATGAACTGAAGCTTTCCGGCGCGACACGCATCTCC
>CALFPI010000560.1 GCA_937919035.1 uncultured Gemmatimonadaceae bacterium | reverse complement strand
TGCGATACGAGGGCATCGGCAATGTCACCGATCCGGACACGGGACGCCGCTACAGAGCCAGGATCGACTTCGACTACCCTGCGGATGCAAAGCCACTGGTGCTGTACGATGAGACTTCATCAATCGCACCTTTCTGATGCCGGGACCAGGAGCCAACTGACGCGCTCGACATGGAGCCTCAACTGGGTCGACGCGGACGCCCGGTAAAGGGTCTGGACGGATCAGGGAAGCCCTTGCCTGTGTGCTCTCCGGGCGGCACGAGCTGATCGATTTCATCCAGGGCATCGTCGTCGATCGACCAGCCGACGGCACCCAAGTTGTCCTCCAGTTGCGCCATCGTCCGGGGCCCGATAATGGCAGCCGTAACCAGAGCATTGCTGATGACCCAGTTGAGGGCGAACTGGGTCATGGTCCTGCCGTGGCGGTCGGCGATGGGTTTGAGCCTGGTGGCAACCTCGAAGCTCTCGGCCCGCACTTCCGTTTCCAGAATACGCCGATCGGCACGCGCCGCACGCGACCCCTCGGGGAATTGCTCGCCCGTCCCGTACTTGCCGCTGAGAACTCCACGCGCCAGCGGGCTGTAGGCCATCACCCCAACTCCGTATTCACCACAACAGGGCAGCAGCTCCATCTCGATGTCGCGATTGACGATGTTGTACAACGGCTGCACGGCGACGAAGCGAGCCAGATTGCGACGGTCGCTCGTCCACAAGGCCTGGCACAGTTGCCAGCCGTCGAAGTTGGAGCAACCGATGTAACGAACCTTGCCCTGCTGTACAAGCCGATCCAGGGCTTCGAGGCTTTCTTCGATCGGCGTTTCCGGCTCGTGTCGATGCAGCAGGTACAGATCGATGTGATCCGTGTCGAGACGGCGCAACGAGTTCTCGACTGCCATCATGATGTGGTACGCACTGGTCCCCCGATCGTTCGGTCCGTCACCGGTGTTGCCCCGCACCTTGGTCGCGAGCACAACACTCTCACGGCGGCCCTTGAGCGCCTTACCAACGACGGTCTCGGATGCGCCACCATTGTAGACGTTGGCCGTGTCGAGGAAGTTGATGCCCTCATCGAGGGCTCTGTGAATGATGCGGATCGACTCCGCCTCCTCCGTGGGGCCACCAAACATCATTGTGCCCAGACACAGCGAAGAAACGCGCACGCCCGCACTGCCGAGATGCCGATATTCCGTTGTCATGCGTCCTCTTTCTTCAGGCTTGAATGAGATGGACATCCCGTTGTGGGAAGGGAATCGGTCGCTGGAATCACGGCATTCTTTGCCGTTCCTGCGAGCCCGGTGACGGGGGCCGGCAATGATCATCGTTGCAGGAACAGCGGACCACCGATAAGGTCTGCTGCATGCGACCCCCTTTTCGCGTCATGCCCTTCACCGGTTTGCTGATCCTCTTCACCACCGCCTTTGCAGTCCATGGCGACCCCGGGCCCGGCGACATCTTCCGTGAATACCTCTGGACGGGTCCCTGGGGCAACGCCGCCGGTTGGCAACGCGTCACCGATCCTGATGCCCCCCACTCCGGCGCCCAGGTCTTCCTCCCCAATCGCGTTAACCATGTCGACCTCGATGACTTTGCTGGCGCCATTGGCGCTGAGGTCTATATCGAACAATGGGGCGGACACGCCGGTACCAGCAACAAGCGCATGCGTGTCAACGGTCACGACTGGATCGACATCCCCGTGCCAGCCGCGATTCCGGGCGAGGCAGGCGTCAATGCCTGCCCGGAAGGGTACCAATATTTCACCTATCCATCGGTGCCGATCCCACTGGACCAACTCCATCCGGGGGACAACACCTTCGAATTCACCTCCGGTCGCCAGGTCTGCTTCGATTTCGGTTGGGGCCAGTGGGGCGTCTATGGTGTGACGTTTCGCATCTTCTACGACGACACCAAGCCACATGCGGACGGCCGCATCACCTCCCCCGCATCTCACAGCAGCTTCGGCGATTCTCTGGCTCTGCAGCTGAGCAGCACCGACGACGCCATCACCCGGGTCGACTTCATCGGCCGCTATCGAGACTTTGATTTCGAGGGCAATGGCGTCTATCACCAGTGGCACTACAACTACCGCTACGGTGAAATTACTCGCCATCTCGGCACCGTCCACCAGGCTCCCTTCACCCTTGTGTGGCGCACCGATTGGGTCCCGGATCAGGACCAGCCGCTGCAGGTGATGGCCCGTATCCGCGATACGGCGGGCGTCTACTATATGACGGATGCCGTCGGCGATCTCCTGTTGTCGCGTCCGCACCGCTCGGTCGTGTTGTACGAGCCTTACGATGTGCCGGGCCACTGGGCGACGCGCATCGGCAACAACTACCAGCACAACCACGTCTTCATACCCCACAAGCTCGATCGCGCCGTCGCCGCCCAGTTGATGCTGGCGACGTGGAGCGGCGGCCATGCTGACTCGATCGGCGTCAACGATCGTCAGGTCGTGGCACGGGTGGGTTGGACCCATGACTACAGCTACGACGAGGTCGCTGTACCCATGGACCTGTTGCGTCCCGGCACGAACGAGCTCTTTACCGCGGCCCGGACTGCGGAGCACGGCATCGAGGTGCTATGGCCCGGGATCGCACTCAAGGTGCAATACGCCGGGCCCGCCGACGCCTCCGCAACCCTGGGGAGCCCCACGGTTTTTGCCGATTCGCTGGCAGACAACTGGACACTGGGAACTGTGTCACAGGTTGCCGTCAACCTGGCGGCGACCGAACAAACCTACGAGGGCCAGTTTGCCATGGCGCTGCAGAGCGGTACGCAGGGCTGGGAGGCAACCTTGGTGCGTGATGCACCGCTGGATGTGTCGCGCTACATAGCCATTCGTATGGCTGTGTTTTTCGACGACGTCACGATTGCAGAGCCGCACTGGCTCCTGCTCTCTGTGGACAACCATTTTCCGCAGTCCCTGCTGGCCGCCGACCGGGCCACCGGTGGTGTCGAGTTGGATCGTACGGGATGGCAGATCGTGGAAATCCCGTTGGCCGAGCTCGAACTCAGCTATCCCTACATCGAATCTCTGCGGCTCAAGGGCCGTTTCTCCGGCCGCCTCTTTATCGACGATGTCGCTCTGGTCGCACATCCGTCGACCCATGTCGCCGCCGATACGCCTGTGCCATCCGCCACGGCGTTGCTTGAGAACTATCCCAATCCCTTCAACAGCCAGACGACAATCGGCTTCACGCTCTCCCAAAGACATCCAGTAAATCTGGCGATCTACAATCTCCAGGGGCAGCGGGTGGTGACGCTCGTCCAGGGCCCGCGCCAGGCAGGGCCCCATACGGTGCGTTGGGATGGTCGCGATCTGCACGGTCGCCAACTCGGCACCGGTCTCTATTTCTCGCGCCTGCAGGCGGGCCCAGAAGTGGCGACACGCAAGCTGTTGCTCGTCCGTTGATCATCCAAACCGGAGCCAGCCTTCGTTGATGCACCTCGAGCGTTGCCCGTGACAGTACCGCACCTGTCGCTGCGCCTCTCCATCATGTTCGGTCTGACTCAGGCCGCCGAAGGTGCCGCGATTGTGTTGCTGAGCGGGCACATGGGCGCCCTGGGATTCACGGGGACGCAGATCAGTTATGTCTTCGCCACCGGTGCCCTGGCCTCCTTCATTTCGCCGCTGATCGCCGGACACCTGGCAGACCGCTACTGGTCGAACCAGCGGTTCCTCGCCGCCTGTCAGCTGCTCAGCGCGCCGTTGCTGCTGGTCGCCTGGCTGCAGACGGAATTCACCGGATTCTGGGTGGCCCTGTTTCTCTTTGCCCTGATCCGCCTGCCCGCCATGACCCTGACGAATGTCGTCGCCTTCTATCACCTGGGCCGCGCCGAACGATTCGGTTACGTCCGCGTCTGGGGCACCGTTGGCTGGATCCTCATCAGCTGGGCGCTGAGTCTGTATCTGGGGCTGTGGGAGGACGGAATCCGTCCACCTCGGTGATGGCCTGCTGGTGGCGGCCGGGCTGGGGGTCAGTCCTTGGACGGTACT
>CALFPI010000559.1 GCA_937919035.1 uncultured Gemmatimonadaceae bacterium | reverse complement strand
GTCGGGACCACAGAGCATCGGGGATCGATGTCGGCACACGGGCAGGAATCACCTCCGTGTCGCCCGTGCAGCCGCTGCACTGACCACAGGGCGCCTCCAGCACTTCGCCGAAGTGTGCCGCCAGCGCTGCAGCACGGCAGCCGTCAAGGTTGAACAGTGCCATGACCTGTTGCAGGCGCTCGATCTCGGCGCCCTCACGCTGCAGGTTGTAGGCGTGCAGGGATTCGGCCAGCGCCTGCGCATCTGCCGCGGGCTGCAGCCGCCGGTAGCGATTGCGCACGCCACCGGCCTGCACCTCCAGCAGCTCCTTGTCCGCCAGCCAATCGAGGGCGCGGATCACGCGATCGCGGTCGACCCGCAGGCTGGACGCAGCCTCTGCCGGATCCAGCTGGAACCAGACGCGACCCTCCTTGGCGTAATTGAACAGATCACCAAGAAACTGGCGACGTTCGCCCTCGAAGCGCGCCAGGATCTGTTCCCGCGCCTCCAGCGGCTTGAACTTGTACGCGGAATAGAATGGCGTGCCGCCCTCCAGGTAGCCTTCCAGTTCCAGCCGCGTAAGCAATGTGCGCAGGACCAACGGCCGGATGTCGTGCTGCGTTGACATTTCGAAGAGATTGACATCGAACTCTGCCTCGCGGGCGAAGACATCATCCACCAGGCTGCGTACCGATTCGGGGTCGGGTGTGTCGCCATAGATGAAGTTTTCCAGCACCGTCAGATCGTCGGCGCACACCATGGTGTGACACAGGGACGTCTCATAGTCGCGGCCGGCGCGACCGATCTCCTGCGCGTAGTTCTCCAGACTCTTGGGCAGATTGTAGTGGCAGACGCCACGGATGTTGGCTTTGTCGATGCCCATGCCGAAGGCGATCGTGGCGACGACCACGGCCGTGGGCGATTCCATGAACCAGTCCTGCACCAGGGCTCGTTCCTCGTCTTTCATCCCGGCGTGGTAGGCGCGGGCAGGCAAACCGGCGGCGGCCAGTCGCTGCGCCACTTGTTCGGCGGTCCGTTGCAGGGTCACGTAGACGATGGTGGGGCCCGCTGGCTGCTGACCGATCACCGACAGCAGAGCACTGTCTCGCTGGGCTAGGTTCACTGCCGTAGCTCGCAGGATCAGATTCGGTCGATAGAATCCTGTACGCACAGCATGCTGCGGGCTGATCTCGAAACCGGCACAGATGTCGTCGAGGACTCGCGGTGTGGCCGTCGCCGTGAGCGCCAGAATCCGCTCGGCGTTGTAGCGTTGGGCAAAACCGGCAAGCTTGAGGTAGTCGGGGCGGAAATTGTGACCCCACTCCGAGATGCAGTGCGCCTCGTCCACGGCAAAGAGGCTGATGTGAATGCCCTCGAGAGCCTGGCGGAAGCGCTCATTGTTGAACCGCTCCGGCGCGACATAGAGCAGTCGCAGTGTCCCGGCGCGCACCTGATCCATCACGGTGCGGTACTCGTCGCGGCTCAGGCTCGAGTCCAGGCGCGCCGAGGCAATGCCGCGGCGCTGCAGAGCATCGATCTGATCCTTCATCAATGCGATCAGTGGTGACACGACCAGCGTCAGCCCGGGCAGCAGCAGGGCGGGCAGTTGGTAACACAGCGACTTGCCGCCGCCGGTGGGAAAGACCGCCGCCGTCGAGTGCCCCCCAACAGGTGATTGACGACATCGGCCTGCCCGGGAAGGAAATGATCGAAGCCGAAGTGCTGCTTCAGGGCCGTGAGGGACTCGTTCGACATTCTTCAGACTCAGCGGGTCACGACCCCCGCAGCAGCCAGAGCAGACGCTGGTACGACAGGCCGTAGTGCAGGAGGGTCACAGCGACGAGGGCTGCGGCGAGGTCGGTACGGCCCAGATCGCGCAGGGCCAGAGCGGACAGGATGAACACAGCCAGTTCGAGGAGCAGGCGAAGCCAACCCGGTACAGTCACAGCCCCTCGATCCGGGCGGCTTGGATCTCCGGGTACAGTGAAGGTACTCCATGCGGCGATAACGATGCCGGGGGCACCGATCATCCACAGCAGACCGGCGCTACCGGGGGCCTGTGCCCGTCCCCAGAGAGCCAGGGATGCGAGAGCGGCCAGCTCGAGCAGGAAGCGCAGGCCGAGGTTGACTGGGTGCATGCCTGATCAGGTCCTCAGGTGGCCACGGCGTCAGCGGGGCTTTCCAGCACAACACCTTCGGCCTCGAGGCGGGCGGCCATGGCGGTGTATTGTGCCGTGCCGTCGTCGTCCCAGTACTCGGTGGTGATCGGTGCAGCGTAACTCATGGGCAACTGCCGCCTGACGTCGGGGCGGACCATGAAGATCGCCTGTTGCGGATCGGCCAGGTTATACATGTGTGTGCCGTTGGCAAAGCGTGATCGCAGGATCCACTTGCTCGCCGCAGGCAACTTCAAGGTCGTCAATCGTTCGAGGGCGTCGCGGTCGAGGCTCACGCCCAGACCTGGACGCTCCGAGACCGGGAGCAGTCCGTTCACCGGCTGCGGCCGCTCGTGCACAACATCATCGGACCAGGTTTCACAGTCGCTGAAGAAGTGGAAGTTCGCTGAAGGGAAGGCGGCCATCATCTGGCAGGTCATGGCACGGGTGATGTTGCCGCCCACATTCTGCAGCATGAAGGGGATGTTGCCGGCGCCGAAGAGGCCCGCCTTGCGGATGGCGTCGCCAATCCGGGCGTGGCCGAGCATGTAGATATCCGCCGCACCCATCAGGACTTCGTACGTCGCCCCCAGCGGGCAGTGGTGGAGCACGATCGGCAGGGTGGTGCGCTGGCGCAGGTCCATGTATCCCTGCACGTCGTTTGCCGGCAGTACATCCTCGAAACAGCCGACGATGGGGTAACCCGACAGTCTGTGCAGCAATTCGATCATGTGATCGTCGGTGCCACCCATGGTGAAGTCATAGTGGACACGGAACCCGGGTGGGGCGACGGCCTGCATCGCTTCCGTCTGGTCGATCACATTCTCGAAGGGTGAGAGGTGGAACTTCATCCACGTGTAGCCCTGTGCCGAGTACTGCTGTACGGCTTCGGCCATGCGTTCCGGATGGGTCGATACGGTCCAACTGCCTACCGGGACCCAGGACCGGCACTTCTGGCCGATCAGCTTGTATACCGGCACCCCCGCCGCCTGCCCCATGAGATCATACATCGCCGTGCCCAGCCCCAGGGAGCGTTCATCGCCCATGTGATCAAAGGGATTGGTGCCGATATAGGCATCGATGATATCCTGCGGCTCCGTCGAGCCACTTTCGCCCAGACCCGTCAGACCGGTGTCGGTATGGGCAACGTAGATCGTCCGTTGGCTGGGCCCGTAGTAGTGGTTGAGCTGGTAGGCGATCCAGTCCACGTAGGGAAGGGTGATTCGATGCACTTCGATTTCAGTAATCTTCATGGCCTTGAACCTTTGTCAGTCGGCGGCGCCGGGCAGACGGAGGAAGCGCCGTGCCGTAGCGCCGAGAATGGCCTGTCTTTGTTCGTCACAGAGCGCCGGCAAGGATGAGTCGATCCCCGCCAGCGTACGTCCATATCCGGGCTCACTGACGATCCAGGGGAAGTCGCTGCCCCACATGAGCCGCTCCGCACCAAAGTCGCGCAACAGGGTCTGCTGCCAGCCGGCGGTGTCTGCATAGGGCCAGGCCTGTCGCGAAAAGGCGTACTGGCCTGACAGGTGCACACAGACATTCTCGTACCCGTTCAGTCGCAGTGTGGAGTAGCGCGTGATCGGCGGCAGTGCCATGGCCACCTGCGGCCGGCCCTGGTCGTCCCAGGTAAAAGTGTCATCCCCGACGCAGACCATGAGGTGATTGAAGACCACCCGCACCTGCGGGAAGGCGTCGACAAGGAAGGCGAGAATCGGACTGTCGCCGGCCCGCGGATACAGCCACAGGACATAATCTTTCTCGGCGGCACGTTTCCAGATGGGGTAGGTACGGCTGTCTCGCAAGTCGATGGGCTGCAGAGGATCGAAGGGCCCCCCCAGATCGGTCAGACGGAAGCC
>CALFPI010000558.1 GCA_937919035.1 uncultured Gemmatimonadaceae bacterium | reverse complement strand
GGACTACCTGCAACACTGGGCCGAGGTCTATCTGGCCGGCGCCGACGCCAGGCACCCCCATGCGTCGCCGCTGTTTGCCGACCTGCAGGGACTACCGCCCATGTTGATTCAGGCAGGTGGTCACGAGACCATGCTTGATGATGCGACACTCTTTGCCGCTGCTGCGGCTCGTGCCGGTGGTGCCGTAACATTGCAGGTCTACCCCGGGCAGCCCCACAGTTTCCAGCACGATGTGGGCACCAGCGCGGTCGCACGTGAGGCTGTGTCAAACATGGCGCAGTTCGCCCGGCGGGTCTTCCACGGCGTGTGACGAGAGCCTGGCGGCCTCAGTTTTGGTGCCCGCTGCCCTTGATCACCATCAGCCGTAGGCCCCGGACGGCAGAAACCCAAGCAATCGCCGCAAGCGGTCATCGGCTCCGCTGAAAACGTGCTCCGGCATCTGATAGTTCATGAAGGGGGCGTATTTGTGGCCGATGATGCGACGCGCGTAACTGACCTGGGTCATATAGCGTACCCGGTCGCTGGTGTTGGGTCCCCCCCGATGCCAGACCTGGTTGTTGAACATCACGACGCTACCCGCCGGCCCCAGGCAACTGACGATGTCGCGCTGATGTGGCGTCCCATCCAGCGACTGTGGCGGGCTGCCGCCGTACAGATGTGACCCGGGGATGACCTCTGTCGGACCATGGGCGACGGTGTCGACGTCCGTCAGGTAGTAGTTGGCGGTGAACAACAACACAGGAAGATGCACGTTCGTCGGCCGCTCGCCGTGGGTGACGACATAGTGTGATGCATCATCCTGATGCCAGGAACTGAGGCCGGACCCACCCGTTGGCGTGCGAAAGCTGTTGTTGTGGATCACGTGGCAGTTCTGCTCCACAAGCGCCTCGGCGAAGGTGACGATGGGCTCCATGTTGAAGAGGGAGACATTCGTCGGACTCGTCTCTAACATGCGCGGATGCAGTTCGATACCGCCCCCCGCAACGGGCTCCCGATCGAGAACCCGATCGAGGTCATCGCGCAGCGCCGCTGTTGTTCCTGCCGGGAGCACACCAGGCAGAAACAGGTAGCCATCCCGGTGAAATTGATTCACCCACGCCTGGATCTGTTCACTGCCAACGGCCTGATGGGCGATGGCGGCTGGTGGTTGGGCCAGACTCATATGACTTCATCCTGTTGCCGGTAGATGGGTTGGCCGTCGAATCTACGAAATGCAACCTGTCGGCGCCGTCCCCGGCTTGTCACAGGCACGGGCGAGTGCGAGCTTATTGGCCATGTCCAGGAGATCTCATTGAGCGATAAAGAGCCGGAGGCAGCACCGAACCCCATGGCGGCCATGCTGGGCGGCGGCGGCAAGAGCCGCGTCGCCGAGTTCATCGCCGACCCCCGAAAAGCGGTATGGAAGCTGTCGCTTCCCGTCATGGCGGGCATGGCGATCCAGACGCTCTACAACATCGTTGACATGGTTTTTGTTGGACGCCTCGGCGGCAATGCAGTGGCGGCGCTGACCTTCAATATGCCGATCGTGTTCTTTGCCATGGGCATTACTTTCGGCCTGGGCACGGGGGCGACAAGCGTCATCGCCCGCTGCATCGGCTCCGACGATAAGGCATCGGCCGACAACGCCGCCGAACACGCCATGCTTGTTGGTCTCGTTGTCGGTGCCCTGATCGTGGCGGGTGCCCTGTTGTTCAACGAGGAGATCTTCGCGCTGCTGGGTGCCGAAGGCGAGGTCCTGAGCCTGGCAACACAGTATTTCGAGATCGTCGTCCTCGGTTTCCTGTTTCAGATTCTCAATGTCACCTTCCGCTCGATCATGAGTGGCGAGGGGGACACGCGCACCCCCCTGGCGCTGCAGGGCAGCGGCACGCTGTTCAATATCATTCTCGATCCCATCTTCATCTTCTCACTCGACATGGGCGTGCGCGGCGCGGCGGTGGCAACCGTTGTCAGCCAGGGGCTGGTATTCCTCGCCTTCGTCGGTTACATCTTCGTCCGCAAGGGCATGTACGTCGAGTTTCGGTTCCGGGACTTCAGACCGTCGGCACGGATCGCTGGTGATATCCTGCGCATCGGTCTGCCAGCGTCGGCATCGATGGTCATCATGTCAGTGGGAGGCATGTTCTACAATCGCATCGTCTCCGCTTTTGGCGCCCAGGCCGTGGCGGGTCTGGGAATCGGCGGTCGTATGGATGCGATCTTTTTCTTGCCCGTATTTGCGCTCGCGAC
>CALFPI010000557.1 GCA_937919035.1 uncultured Gemmatimonadaceae bacterium | reverse complement strand
GAGATCCGGGTGATGGTCCGCGGCGATCGGATCAGTGATGATGACGCTGAAATCCTCGCATTCGACATTGCCGAACGGGTGCGGCAGGAGATGACCTTTGCCGGTGAAGTGAAGGTGATGGTTGTGCGCGAAACCCGCGTCGTGCGCTACACCGGATCCAGGGATGCACGGCCGCCGCGCACCAGCAGCGGCGGGCGCCCGCGCGGGCGTCGTCCGGTGATTCCCCGCAATGGCCACCCACACGCAGAGGAGTGACCGAGCCTGTGTCTGTGCCATGACCTGGATCCCTGATTCCTTCGGTAGTCTGCAGCGTGTGTTGGGTCGCCTGGTGGCTCGGCGTCAGCCTGTGTCGGTGACAACTCCGGGGCTGTCTGGTACACCGCGACTGATGCGGACCGCTGCGGGTGCGCCACGTTGTGTGGCGTGCGCCCTCTGTGCCGGTGCCTGTCCGGCGCGCTGCATCCGGGTAGAGGCGGGTCCCCCCCCTGTGGGAGCCGACGATGAAGAGTGGACCCGAGTGCCTGCGGTGTTTGAGCTTGATCTTGGCAGGTGTCTGCTGTGTGGTCTGTGTGAGGCTGCCTGTCCCGAGGAGGCGATTGCCCTTGTGGGTGCGCCGCTTGCGGGGGGGGCCACCGAACCGGCACATCTGCGGCTGGACCTCGAAGCATTGCTGCTATCCGCATGAGGCGCATCGCCGTCCTCGGTTGCACCGGATCCATTGGCAGCACCACGTTCCGTGTGCTGGAGGGACTCCGTCAACAGGACGGTCCGGATGCCTGGGTGATCACGGCTCTGACCGCCGGCCGCCGCCTTGACGAGTTGATCGGCCTGGCGCAACAGTGGCGGCCGCAACTGGTCTGTGTCGCCGATGCGGCAGCGGCGGATTATGTTCGTCGCCAGTTGCCTGAGACCTGTCGTGTTGTCCACGGCGCCGCCGGGCTGGGCGCCGCCGTCACCGATGTGGATGTCGACGTCGTCGTCAACGGACTCGTTGGTGCCGTTGGACTGGTGCCGACGCTGGCGGCCGTGTCGCGGGGCCTGCCTGTGGCCATGGCCAACAAGGAGCCTCTGGTAATGGCAGGGGGACTGGTGCTCGGCGCTGCCACTGCCGGTGGCGGCCGGATTCTGCCTGTGGATTCGGAACCCAGTGCCATGTGGCAGTGCCTCAATGGCGAACGGTCGCAGGATGTGCGGCGCTACCTGCTGACAGCGTCAGGGGGTGCCTTCCGTGACCGCTCACGGCCGGAACTTGCCGCCGTTACACCGCAGGAGGCTCTGCATCATCCGACGTGGAGTATGGGACCCAAGATTACCGTTGATTGCGCGACGTTGATGAACAAGGGCTTTGAAGTGATAGAGGCGGGCTGGCTGTTCGGTGTCGGTGTTGATCAGGTGGACGTCGTCATGCACCGTGAATCGATCGTGCATTCGATGGTCGAATTCGTCGACGGGTCTGTCCTGGCTCATCTCGGGCGCACGGATATGGCGATACCTATCCAGTATGCGCTGACGCATCCCGCCCGCCGACCGTCCCCACTGTCGGCCCTCGATGTGGTGCGCCTCGGCGCGCTGCACTTCGACGCTCCGGACCTGACACAGTATCCGGGGTTGGCGCTCTGCTATGACGTCGGCCGCGCGGGGGGGACGACGCCTGCCGCCCTCAATGCAGCCAATGAAGTCGCTGTGGCAGCTTTTCTCGATGGAAGCATCGGTTTTCTCGATATTCATACCGTAAACCAGGCCGTCGTCGACGACTGGGACCCGGCGCCGGCTACCGATGTGGACACTGTCCTTGCGGCAGATCTTCACGCCCGGCAGCTGGCACAGCAGGTGGTAGACAGCTGTCGTGTCACCGCCTGATACCACGAACAGGGGAGTCTCTCGTCGTATGGCCAGCAAAGAACGCAAAGTGCAGGATGTAACATCCGTGGAACGTGGCTCCAGCCTGCCAGCAGATGAGCGTGCCCGTGCGAGCGGCACGGTGCACTTGTGTCAGCGCATCCTGCATGCACTGACGGGGGTGATGATCGGCGCATTCGCCCTTATCGTGCTGTTCACAACCTTCAGTACGGGTGGCTTCGTGCAGGTCACCGGTCGGGGTCTGTATTTCCTCATTCTGGCGGCGGCGGTCACCTCCTTCGGCACCTGGGTCATGCGCGTACTGGCAGAAAAGCGACTCGGCAAGGACACGCAGGTCGTGTCCGACATCCTCCGACGGTCGTAGCGGCATGGAAACGATCACCGCCAAGGGCCACTTCCACGCTGCGCACAGGCAACTGGGCTATGATGGCAAGTGTGCTTATGTGCATGGCCACACCTGGCGTGGAACTTTTGTCGTGCGCTGCGAGCGTTTTCCGCGGCTGGCAGACATCGACATGTCCGTCGATTTTGGCGCCCTGAAGGGCATCTTCAGAAGCCTCGATCATCGCATGCTCGTCTCCGGCAGGGATGAGGCATTTTTGCGTAGTGGTCTGTTTGAGCCCGAGGGCGTCGTTGTCATGCCCGGCAACAATCCCAGTGTCGAGAATGTCGTTCAGTACTGTATGGATCGCGGCGTTGAGGTGCTGCAGGGGTTATTTCCCGACCGTGCAATCAACTACGATTTACAGGTGACGATTCAGGAGACGGATAACAATTTCTTTACTCTCGACCATTCAGTAACGATCTGATGCGACGCGAAGGACTGATGACCTCGCAGGATGTCAGCCGCTACCTGCGCTGCTCGGTGACCACCATCCGCCGACTCGCGGGCAAGGGCGAGATTCCACATTTCCGTCTGGGCAAACTCGTACGCTTTCGGCGCAGCGAGGTGGATGCCTGGCT
>CALFPI010000556.1 GCA_937919035.1 uncultured Gemmatimonadaceae bacterium | reverse complement strand
CCGGCGCCCAATTCGTTGGCGACGTCGGTCCAGTCGGTGGTGAAGAACGGGCTGGTCGAGACAACGCCCGTGATATCGATCGCTGGGGCGCCGGCATCGTTCGTCAGCGTGATCGTTGTCGACTCGGAGGCCCCGGGCGCAGGCTTGCTGAAGCCTGCGGTTTTCTGGGACAACTGGAAGATCCCGGAGCCGGTAAGAGAAATCGACGTTGGGCTGCTGGCGCCGTTGTGGGTGATGTCCAGCGTGCCAGTTCGATCCCCCGGCGACCCCGCGGGTGGTGTGAACCGTACGGTGATCTTGCCGCTGCCTCCTGCCGGGACGGTGAACGATGTGCCCGTCACGAGGCTGAAGTCGGTTGTTGCGGTGACATTCGACACGACCAGGTCTGCATCCCCCGGATTCGACAGGGTGAGGTCGAGATCCTTCGTGGTGCCGAATTCGACATTGCCGAAAGCCAGCACCGATGGCACAGTAGACGCCTTGGGCACACCGACACCAACGGCGGCCCAGGCATCTCGTACCGATCCCACATCGGCGGCGTAGAGATCCGTCGCCGCGTTGATCGTCGCCTGTCGCGCATCAGCGAAGGTGGAGCTTGGCGTCAGGTATACGGTCTGCGCCCGGTACCAGATGTCACTGACCTTGGCGGCCCCGATGCCGGTGACGGCGATGTTGTGGTGGGTGCCACCATTCCACATCAGGTAGGTCGCTTTGTTGGATATGCCGGAGTTGAAGTGCACACACCCGTTGTCCTGGTTCTGCGACGAATTGCACGCCTGATCCAGCGCACTGCCGGCAGCATTCGGCGTCACCAGGTTGCTGTAGTGGTCGGGCTGGTTGCAGCAGGTCGGGTTGGACAGATCACGCAGCGCGTCACCGGGCGTTCCAGGCGTAAAGATATCTTCGCCGATCTGCCAGTCGGCGGGATCGATAAGGACGCCGAAGATATCGGACAGAGACTCGTTCAACCCACCCGATTCATTCTGGTAGATGAGGCCCGACTCGTACTGGGTGATGCCGTGCACCAGTTCGTGGGCGACCACGTCGAGGCTTCGCGACAACTCGATGAAGGTTGAACCGTCACCATCGCCGTAAACCATCTGTGAGCCATTCCAGAAGGCGTTGTTGTAGTTGACGTCATAATGGACAGTGGAACGAATGAGCGCGCCGGCGCCGTTGATACCATCACGGCCATGATTTGTACTGAAGTAGTTGTAAACCGTGGTGGCGTTGTCGTAGGCGGCGTCCACGGCAAGGTCTGCCGTCGCGCCAGCCCCATCTGCCCGCACCAGGGCCGAACCTGGCAGTGTCGTCAGGTTGTTGGCGGTCCAGACTTCGCGATTCAGGATTGTATGCATGTTGTTGTAGGCATCCACCACGGCGCCCGTACGGGCATCCACGAAGTAGATGAAATTGCCGAGGGGATCAGCAACGAACATGCTCACCTTCCACGCCAGGTGCGCCGTGCCTTCGTGGTCGTAAATGACCAGCTCCTTCGTCGCCGGGCCGCTGGCGCTGGCTACGCCGATGTCCTGCAAGGCTGTCGTCACCGCCGTTGAGCCGTCGACGAGTGCCGTCGTGCTCAGGTTGAGGTCGGCAACGACATGGCTGCTGTTGACGATGCGGGGCACGCGCTCGTCGTCGAAATGCATGGCGATGTGGGCGCCCTCCACCGGGATGCCCTTGTAGGTCTGCTGCAGCCGCACATGGGTCCAGCCCATGTTGTCCGTTTGGGACCTGTCAGGCGCGAGCACCTCGGCAGGCTCCTCCATCATGAACAGGTCCGGCCGCGACTGCAGGAACTCGTAGGCCATCGCCGTGCCTTCGGTTGCCTGCACGGGCTCGCCGAGCTCGCCCTGCAGCCTCGTCAGTACACCCGATGGCTCCCACTGCGCTTCGAGAGCCGGGTCCTGCTCGCGGATCTGCTGCAACCCGGCCCACTGATCGCGGGACAGCGGATGGTCCCAGGGCGGCGCCGGCTCGACGAACTCGTTCAGATCATCCGGTCCAGCCTCATCCTCGACACCACGGCCCGCCGATGAAGTAGACTGAGCCGCAGCGAATGCCGGCAACAGCAGCACAGCCAGGAATAGAGTGGCGATGATGGTCCGGGGAGTCGTCCGCATTATCACAGTCAGGGAAGGAGGCACTGTCTTCATCGGCACCCTCGCAGGAATCTTCATCCTGTTTTGTCCACCCGGACGGGTGACTTTCTGCGGGCGAGACGGGATTCAGGGCGCATTCTGCTCGATATTCCTCTGTAAGCAATCGCAGTGCCATGCGGCCACGGCGAGCTGCCAGCCGGATGTAGCGGATTTTCCTGGGAGTTTGGTAACGAGCACTACTGCGTCGTCTGGCGCGACAGCTCGGCGATCCACTTTGCCCGGGGAGAAGCCCGGCGTCACCGATAGCAACGGCATCGAGATCCTCTTCGGGCAGAATCTCGCTTGAGTCCGGCCGAAGAGGAGCCGGATACCAGGGCTACGTCGCCCGGCAGGACCGGTAGTTGGCGATGATCTCACTCGTCATCAACGCTCGGTCATAGACACGCGCCAGTTGCACACCGGCGCCGATGCGCCACTGCGCCGAGCCGTTGACCTCCCGCAGATGCGGGCTGAAGCGCCCCCAACCGAACTGTCGCTGCGAGCCCCCATCACAAAGCGCACCATCCACGATGAAGCTGATCACCCTGGGGCCGCCGTCGATGACGACGCCAACGTGCTGCGATCTGTCCGCCGCCAGCAGACCGGCATCACAATCCCAGTACGTCTGGTTGCGGCCATCGTTCAGCACGATTTCTATCGTGCCCCGAGCTGTTGTCTGCAGGCACAACCCCCTGCCGTCGGCGCCACGATTGTCCAGCAATACCTGGCCGGCGGCGGTTGACGACAACTGCAGATCCAGTTCAAGGCTGATCCCGGCGCGCAGATCCATCCTGCCGTAGTCATGGCGTGAACTGTCCCGCCGCAGAAACATTGGCAGGTCCGGCGCCGGCACCTGCGCCGGCCCGGTACCCGACCATTCGGTGACGAGCCCCTCGCGGGTGGTTTCACACGCTTCGAACTGTCCCCAGATCTTCTGCAGAAAGATCGCGTCGATCGCGTGGACCCGCGCCTTGTCCTTCTGCGTCTCCGTCAGATACAGCGCACCATCCTCCTCCACCAGATCCGGGTAACTCATGCGGATGAAGGGATCGTCGTCATACAGCACGATCTCCGGCTGCGACCAGCGAATGACGTGCCCCTCCGGACCGGCCACTTCCTCGCCGGCGCAGAGCCACACGGGGTTGCGGTCCTCGTAGCCGTTGGCACGATGCACGAAACGTCCCCCGTGATTGTGCATCCAGTAGAGCAACTTCCCATTGCCGCAGCGCCAGGCAAAATTCGCTGCGCGTGGGTGCTTCATGACACGACCATCGGCAAAGGTCTCGTACTCTGGTGCCGACCAGGTACGGCCCCCGTCGCGACTGTAGCTGCATGTTGGATGACCGTCGATCGTCCGATACACCACGTAAAACGAGCCATCACTGAGGATGGAATAGCTCTGTTCCTCGGCGACCGTGCCGCCACCAGCGGCCGGTGTGCGCAATCCACAGTCACCCTCGGGCAGTGTTTCCCAGTCGATGTGCGCCGGGTCCGACGCCGTCAGCAGTCCCTCACTGCGCAGCAAAACACCTTCGGAACTGGTGAAGAAGCCTGCACCGAAACCGCCCACTTTGTGCAGGGAGACGTAGGCGGCGCCCTCATGGATGAAGGGCTTGCCGACGTTCCAGAAGTACTTCAGGCGGCCACCGTCGGCGTTGTTCCGGTCGATCGCCATGGCACGCACTGGAATGTCATAACGGCTGGCACTCCACGTGCGCCCGTGGTCATCGCTGTACTTGCAGACGTAGTGGCCAAGGGAATCGACACGGCGACAGTAGCCATCGGCGAAGGGGGGGTTGTCGGCCTGCACCTGGCGCACGTTGTCGGTGTTGTGATTGTAGAAGGCGTAGACCCGTCCACCCGGCACTTTCAGCAGCACTGCGTACGACGCCTCCGGACCATCTGCTGGTTCCAGGGCCACCGGAGCCGCCCAGGTGAGGCCGCGATCCTCGCTGCGCAGACTCACCACATGTTGCCCGGATTGACCCTCGATGCCCGCGCCGGTCGTCATCACACACAGCCAGGCGCCATCATCGGTGCGCACGATGTAGGGCTGATCACTGTAGCTCTCGGTGGGGATCTCGAGCCCTTCGTGGATGTTTCGCCAGTCATGTCCGTCCGTCGCCATCCGTGTGCCACCCTTCTCTATTGGTGCCAGGTTTTCTTCGGTATCATGGCCCGACTTCGCAGGCAACCATCTTGGCCACCAGATCCAGCACTGCAGCGTCGGGCTGCACGACGCGGTCCACCGCCATCGCCGACAGCGTGAATGTGGCGCTGCCCCGGAAGACGCGAAACTGCATGAAGACCTCCGTCGCCTGGCCGTCGATGCCAAAGCCCTCGAGGTTGACGTAGGTCTGCCCCTCCTCGCTGATCAGCGACGTCCAGGCGGTGCTGTCGAAGTAACAGTCGGCGGCGACACCGATCACGGTATCCGGGTAGGGCGCAAGCGAGCCGTCAGCCACCAGGGCGATGGCTTCCTCATCATCGGCGCCGACGACCCCGGTCTGGGCGTCATTGCAGCCGGCAAGCATGATACCCAGCAGCAGGAACAGGCTGAGTCGCGGCGTCATGCGTGTTTTCCCCTGTTCCAACCGGTATCTGCGAGCCACTGCGTCCCCGATGCGGCGGCATCGATGGCGAGGGGAGAGACAAACGGCATGTCGGCGAACTCCTGGCGTTGGTGGGCGGCGGTCCGAATCCGACAGGCAAGTATGGCCATTGGCGGCGGCAGGGTAAATGCACGACTGTTTTCAGCCCATCCCATCAACGTCCAGCACCCCGGAGGAAGAGCGACGATGACCGAGCCCACAGCCGCTGAAATCCTCTGGCATGACACCACCACATGGGAGATCGAGGGCAAGGGTTGGGCCGATACGACTCGCCGGTTCGAGCGCCTGCCGCCGCGGGCCCAGTCGGTGGTCCCTGACGTCATCTGGGATCTGTCGCGTTCTTCGGCGGGCCTTTGTCTGCACTTCGCCACGGACTCGCAGCGCATCCATGCCCGCTACGATCTGTTGCACCCGACGATCTCCATGCCGCACATGCCGGCCACGTCACACTCTGGCCTCGATCTGTATGGCGCGGACACCGATGGGAGGATGCGTTGGGTTGGCGCCGCCCAGCCTACTGGCCAACACGTCGACGCCGTCCTTGCCGACGGCCTGGCCCCGGGCCGGCGCGATTACACGCTGTACCTGCCGCTGTATAACAGTCCAGAGATCCTGCACATCGGCGTCGACGCCGGAGCGGTGCTGAAACCACAGCCGCGACGCACGGAAAAACCCATACTGTTCTACGGCACCTCGATCATGCATGGCGCCAGCGCGTCCCGTACCGGCATGGGCATCCCCGCCATTCTCGGTCGCCGCCTGCGTCGTCCCTTCATCAATCTTGCCTTCTCTGGCAATGGCAGAATGGAACCAGCCGTCGCTGACCTGCTCGCCGAGTTGGACCCGTGTCTGTTTGTCGTCGATTGCCTGCCCAACATGACGGCAGCGGAGATCACGGAGCGCACCGTACCGCTGGTAGAGCGCATTCGACAGGACCGTCCGCAGACGCCGATCCTGCTGGTCGAGGATCGCACCTACGGCAATACGCGCTTCTTTCCCGCGAAGATGGAGCGCCACCGCAGCAGCCGTGCCGCCCTGCGGGCGGCCTGGCACGAACTGACAGCTCAGGGGTCCGGCAATCTTCACTACCTGGATGGCGATGGACTGCTGCCCGACGATGGTGAGGCAACGGTCGACAGTTCACATCCGACGGATCTGGGCATGGTCGCCTATGCCGATGCCTACGAGGCGGCGATCCGTCCCATTCTGCACCAGAACTGACGGGCCCGGGGACTCGGCAGCGGACAAACGCAGGATCCGGACAGTGATCCGGACAGTGACCCGGACAGTGACCCGGACAGTGACCCGGACAGTGACCCGGACAGTGATCCGGCCAACGTGCCGACAACGATACCCGGCAGCAGTGCGAAGTTCATGATTGTCACCAGCCCTTCCAGCTGCCGTCGGCATGGCGGTACTGCCGGTACGGCAGCGGTTCGTACGGCAGATTCTCGATGTCCTGAATCTTGACGGTCAGACCCAGTCCGGGCGCCTCAGACACGTTGATGTAACCGCCGGCGACGGACCAGTCGTGCTCGACATAGTCACCGAATCGCTGGAACCACTCGTCTCCCATTTCCTGGATCAGGAAGTTCGGCGTCACCGCATCGGCAGCCAGGGTCGCCGCCAGCGCCAGCGGGCCTCCGGCATTGTGCGGCGCCATCAGCATCTGCGCCTCCCGCGCGGCCTGGGCGATCTCCACGAGCCCGCTGATACCGAAGCAGTGACAGACATCCGGTTGCAGATAGGCGCAGGCTCTTTCCTGGATCAGGGGGAGAAAGTCGCGCAGGTGGAACAGCTTTTCGCCCGTGGCGATCGGTACCGGGCTCTTGCCCGATACCGCGAGCAACGCCGCGACAGAA